>NZ_JBSHAP010000042.1:0-63021 GCF_053611565.1 Kitasatospora sp. NPDC054795 | reverse complement strand
CCCCGGGGCGGCCCGCCGCCGCCAGCAGGCGCGTCGTCGCGGCGGGGCGGCGGCCGTGCTCTCGGCGGTCGGGCTGCCGCTGCTCGGGGCGGTCGCGGACGAGGTCGACGGACCGGGCGTCAGCCTCCTCTTCGCGGTGGGCTCGGTGCTCGGGACGGCGGCCGCCGCACTGCTGTGCAGCCGGGCAGGACGGTGGTGGGTGGTGACGGCCGCACCGGTCGTGGTGCTGCTCACCGCCTCGGGCGTCGAGTACCTCGCGCACCCCGGGACGTACCAGGGGAAGAACCTCGGCACCGGCGCGCTGCGCTGGGTGGTCGGGGCCTTCCCGGTGATGGCCGCGGCCGTCGCGGTGGCGTTCGCCGTGGTCGCGGTCCGCGCCGTGCCGACCCGCCGCCGGGTGGTACAGCAGCGCCGACGAACCGGCCGGACGGCCGCCCCGGCCGGAAGGGGCCGCCGTGGCTGAGCGCGGCAACAGCCGTACCGGCGGCCGAGGTCAGCGCGGGCAGCGCGGGCAGGCCGCGCGCCGCGCCGCCGCCCCGCTGACCGTCGCCGGGCGCACCCTGGCCTGCACCGTCTCGGTCGCCGTGCTCGGCGCCAGCGGCTTCACCTGGTACGAGTACCGCAGCCTGGACGACGGCATGGTCAAGTCCTCCGCGCTGAGCGAGGCCAAGAAGAACGCCCCGCCGCACCTCGACAAGTCCGTCAACCTGCTGCTGATCGGCCTGGACAGCCGCAAGGACATGGACGGCAACGACCTGCCCAAGCAGTTCGTCGAGGACGAACTGCACGCCGGCTCCAGCGGGATCGGCGGGTACAACACCAACGCCCTGATCGTGCTGCACATCCCGGCCAACGGCGGCAGGGTCACCGCGCTCTCCGTCCCGCGCGACGACTACGTGCAGACCGTCGGCGCGGACGGGAGGATGCACAAGATCAAGGAGGCGTACGGCATCGCCAAGGAGGCCGCCGAGCAGAAGCTGGCCGGCAAGGGGCTCTCCAAGGCGCTGCTGGAGCGGCAGAGCCGCGAGGCCGGCCGCTCGGCCACCATCCAGACCGTGCAGAGCCTCCTGGACGTACCGATCGACCACTTCGCGGAGGTGAACCTGATCGGCTTCTACGACATCGCCAAGGCGGTCGAGCCGATCCAGGTCTGCCTCAACCACCCGGTGGACGACCCGATCATCGCCCGCACCGCCACCCACGAGGGCGGCGGCACCGGCCTCAAGCTCCCGGCCGGGATCAGCTCCCTCAACGCCGCGCAGGCACTCTCCTTCGTCCGCCAGCGCCACCACCTCACCAACGGCGACCTCGACCGCACCCACCGGCAGCAGGCGTTCCTCTCCTCCGTCGAGTACAAGCTCAAGCAGCAGGGCATCCTGAACGACCTCGGGCAGATGCAGAAGCTGTTCGCGGTGGTGAAGAAGGACGTGGTCATCGACAACGAGTGGAACATCCTCGACTTCGCCCAGCAGGCGCCCAACCTGACCGGCGGCAACGTGGAGTTCAACACCCTGCCGATCAGCGGCTTCAAGACGGTCGGCGGGCAGGAGGTCAACACCGTCAACCCGGACCTGATCAGGAAGATCGTCCGGCAGCTCTTCAACCACGAGCCGGCGCCGGCCCCGCCGGCCGCCGCGCCGCCCGGGGAAGGGCCGGGCGAACCGGCCCCGTCGCCCTCCGCCACCCCGAGCACGGCGCCCAAGGCGGTGGTCGACGTCAACGCGGCCGCGGGGGCGGGCGCGGCGGCCAACGAGTCCAGGGCGCTGGCCGAACTCGGCTACCAGGCGGGCCGGATCGGCGACGCCCCGGCCAGGACCCGGGCCACCACCGTCGCGTACGGGTCCGGGGCCAAGGCCGACGCGCAACACCTCGCCGCCCGCTACGGGGTGAACGCCTCCTTCTCGTCGGCCGTCCCCGCGGGGCGCATCCTGCTCACCCTCGCCGTCTCCCGCACCCCCGCGCCGACGGCCGTCCCCTCGGCCGCCGCGGCCGGCGATCCCTCCGCCGACCCGGCGGCGGGGCTGCCGATGCAGGGGCCGGCGGTGAAGGCGGGCGGGATCCCGTGCGTGGACTGAGGCCCGACACGTTCCACCGGCCGGTACGCGAGCGCATCCTGCAGTGGCCTCGAAGCCCGCTCCGGCCCCGGCAACCGGATCGCCGTTCCGCCTTGCTCGGCTGTTCGCGACGACCTTCCACGGCCTCTGCGCCGCTCGCGTCCGGCCGCCCGCCCGCCCGCAGCCTGGTCGCCGGCTGCCCCGCGCACTGCCCTCCGG
The DNA here is from genome assembly GCF_053611565.1 of Kitasatospora sp. NPDC054795. Taxonomy (NCBI): domain Bacteria; kingdom Bacillati; phylum Actinomycetota; class Actinomycetes; order Kitasatosporales; family Streptomycetaceae; genus Kitasatospora; species Kitasatospora sp. NPDC054795. The sequence goes on along the minus strand of NZ_JBSHAP010000042.1, from coordinate 60,748 downwards.
CCGCCGGTCGCAGACCCGGCGCCACCGGGAACCACCGTGCTCGGTTGCCCCGGCGCGGGCGCGCTCAAGGGCCTCCTCGGCTCCGGCTACCGGGACACCTGCCTCGGCTGACGGCCTCTGGCGCCGTCCTGGCCACCGTCCCGGCCGCCGTCCTACGGGGCGGCGGCAGACCGGCTCCCTGCCACCGCAGGCACCGGCTGTGAGCCCCTTGCCGCAGCCGAGCTCGACGACGGCGCCCCGGTGCGGACCACCCTCGCCACCCTCGCTGACCCCGACGGCCGGCGCACCGGTACCGCCAGCCTGCGCGGCTGCGGCGCGACCTGAGCCCTGAGGCCGGCGAACACGTCACCGTAAACCGGCACCGGCACCGAAACCGGGGCCTTCCCCCATGTACTGCGCCTGGCTGCGCTGAGCCGCTGGGCGTCCTCGTACGCCTGCTGGAGAAGCGTCGTCAGATCGGTGACCTCGGACTTCAGCCTGGTGACCTCCGCGTCCAAGGCCCCGGTACGGCTGTGGGTGTCATCCAACCGCTCCGCCAGCTCGACGGTCAGCGCCGTCCTCGGGCCGGTCGCGTTCAGCGCCTTCCAGCGGAGCTCATGGAGCATCGTGCGCAGGGCCGTCCCGTCGCCGGGGCCGGGAGCCGCGAAGGCCGCGAGCTTGTCGACGACATCCCGAGGTGGCACCCGGTGACCGTTCAGGTAGCGGGACATCGTGGCGGGGCTGACGAAGACCTCCCCGGCGACCTGGCGGATCGAGCAGTGCCGTGAACGGACCACTTCCCGAAGGGTGTCCGCGAGCATCACGACCTCGGCCGGGAGACCGGAGTCCAGGGGGACGAGCGGCCTCGACTGACGCCACCGGAAGAGTTCGACCTCCTTGCCCGGTGCCGTCGCAGAGCGGCCCCCGCCCTCCTCCCGGGCAACCTCGGACAGCGCCCGCCGCAGCCGGTGCCAGGCACCGCGGTACCACTCGAGGACGCCCGGTCCGCCGCCACGACCTCCGTACGAGGCCGCGAAGTGCAGACAGCTCCGAACGAAGCCGACGAGCAGAGGAAGGCGTGGCAGACTGCGGCGTCGCAGGTTCAGTGCGTCGCCCACGGTGCTTCGGCCCGCGTGGGTGTCGAGATGCCTGGACATGTGCCGGGAGACCCACCCCAGCGACGGCTCGCCGGCCCAGGCCTTCAGCTCGCGCAGGCACTGCACGAACTCTCCCACCGTCCGGCAACCGCTGGGGTCAGGGGGCAGTGCGGGGCCTGAACCCGAGAACCCGGCATCGGCACGGCGAGTGCGCGCGACGTTCCACTGCGCGGCCCAGAACTCCCGGTCGCCGCCGCAGGCGGTGCCGTAGGCGACGGTCACCGCCCGACTGGGCAGCCGTCTGCCGGAGGCGGCCTGGGCGAGCGCCGATACGGAGAAACCGGTCCGATGCGCCAGGGCTTCGTAGGGAGGCAGCCCTGCCTCCTCCCGGGCCCGGCGCAGCAGCAGGGCGAGCCCCGCGTACGGGGCGTGCGGGTCGATGGGGTTCTCACGACGTGGCACGGCGTACCTCCTCACGGTGCGTGGCGGTGCCGCAGGCGTGCGGCACCGCCACGGTGGATGAACCGGACCGTCAGGAGGACTGGCCGAGCTCGCGAGCGACCGCGCCCGTGGCGAGGACCGCCGCGATGGCGGCCTGGACGTCGTAGCCCAGGACGACGAGCACGACGACCGCGACGCCGGTCGGGAGGATCCAGGGCACGCCGAGCGTGCGGTTCCCGGGGAGGTGGATGCAGAAAGCGGCCCCGCTGGCGGGCCTCCGCGAGGTGTGACGGCGCATGGCCATGGTGATCATGTCCTTTGGTCCGGACGGTATTTGACGTTCTGTCACGGGTTGCCGCCCGCGACGCGCCCAGCATTTCACGGCTGTCCCGCGGCACCGCAATGGCCTGGGGCGGACCGTTTTGCACGAACCGTCCGAGGGCACCCCGGCGCCGGCCCGACGTGGGACCCGACCCGCCTCGTCCGCACCGGCGGGAGGTGGACAACCCCGCCGGCCCCGCAGGTCGAGGGCGGCCGTTGTGCGCGAGCGTCCGGTCTCGTTTGCGAAACAGTTTCCTCCTTGGGCAACACCCCGCCCCGGGTCGAGGCTGGTCGCGGCGCTCCCACCCGGAGCCGCCCATCACGGCGCCCATCCCTTGGTCCGGACGGTCGCCACGCACCACCCGAGGCTCCGTCTGTTGCCGCAGACCCCTCGCTCCGCCCGGCGGTGCCGCACTGTGCGGCACCGCCGGCGTTGCGTCCGCTCCTCGTGGGGCCGCTCGTCCGAGGTGGTGGCGTCGGATCCACGCGGCTGTTCGGGCAGGCACCGGGCCGGAGGCGCCGGCCGCGCCGTTCGCGGAACGGCTGCGCAGCGGTGACCGCCTGCCGGGCGGGCGCCACGACGCCGAGGAGCGGTCGGCGAGCGAGCTCCTTCGCCGCCACGACACCGCCGCACTCGCGCCGCTTCGGGCGGGCGTCCTTCACGCCGCACCCGACCGTCCGGCGCTGCCCCGTGCCGTCCGTTGCTTCACGGGCTCACCGTTCCCAGGACGATTCCTCGAAGGCGTCGGGTTCGGTGATCCAGTCGGCGTTCAGGACGAGCCGTGAGGTGCGGTGGACGGCGAGGAAGCCGAACGGCCGGTCGAATCGAGCGCTGATCATGCGGGCGCGACAGCGGAACCGCGGCGGTAGCCCCGCGCCCGCCGCGCTCAGGGCAGTGACGCTCGCGGAACGGAAGCCGCGAGCGCCGAACGTGGCAGTCACCGTCTGTGCGGCGGCCTCGACCGCCAACGGCTCGGCGCTGATGCCGGGGAAGTGACCTCGGGTTCGGTCCGTTGCTGTTCGGAGGCCGAACAGCTCAGGGTCCTTGAGCAGATCGTGGCGGGCGGTGACGGTGAAGGGCACGGTTTCCACCACCAGCTTCGATTCGCCGTCGAGGCTGGGAACACGCTCGACCGTCAGCCCGGGGCCCGGAACGCCGTAGGGGAGTTGACCGCCCGGGAGCACTGTCCTCCGGTTGTCGAGGGTCCGCACCGCTGCCGCCAGCACATGCCCTGGCAGGGCGTCCTCCGTCCCCAGGAACAGGTGGACATCGACTCCCTGGGTGCCGAGAACGTGGAGCACGGTGACGGGACCTGTCGGGGTCCGGGTGACTCCCACGCGGTCGAGGAGTGCGGTGATCCGGGACAGGCCGGCCATGTCCCTGCCCCGCCAGGGGCCGGCCGCCGCCTCCAGGACGCCGGGTTCGAACGGCCGGATCCAGTCGGTGCGGACCGTAAGGGCGCTGGCCAGCACCAGTCGGGTGTCCTGCCCGACGGTCACCGGCATCGACGGGATCTGTCCGCCGGTGCACGTCGCCGCCCAGGCGTCGAGTCGAGCCCGATCCGAGGCCGCGTCGCCGGTGAGCTGTCCGTGGACGTGCTCGGGGAGCGCGGCAAGCCAGCTCCGCTCGATCGGCAGAGCTTCGTGGGTCCACAGGCCGAGCGCCCCTTGCACGCCGGGCATCGCATCGATCGCGGCCAGCAGACCCCGCGCCTCGCCCGCAGCCCGGTCTGCCGGGATGCCGATGGCATCAGCAAGTTCCTTACGGATGGCGGTGGTTGTGCCGTCCGCCAGCAGAGCCAGCAGCGGCCACACCCCGGCGGTGGTGAAGGCCGTGCCGCCTTCCGGTAGAGCGGCAGCCCAGCGCGCGGTCAACGCGTTGACGGCCCGGACGGTGGAACTACGAATCATGCCCACCCCTTCGAGGAACACCTGACCCCGGGAGCGTAGGGCCGACCCGTCCGGGGCGGCCGGCGAGATACGTGGGCGCTCCTGGTGACGAACCGCAAGCTCGGCTCGGACGGGCTCATCGACGACACGGGCCCCGAGCGCACAGGGAACCGGCAGGACCCGGCCCCCGGGCCGCCGTCCGGCCGCCCCCGTGCCTGCCACCGCGCCTTCTCGGCTTCGGCCCGGGCCGGCCGGCGCCCGGTGGCCTCCACGGTGCGGCACCATCGCGGCCGGGGCCCGCTGGTGCCGCCCGTCCGATTACGGTTGCCGGAGCAGCCCGCTCCGGTGGCGCAGCCCGTGGAACTCGATCACCCTCCCGCCGGCGAACAGATCGAGCGGCTTGAAGCGCCGGCGCGGTGAGTCCTCCTGCGTCGACGGCTCCGTGCCGCGCCCGTCAGCTCGCCTCGACTCGCCGCATGATCAATTATCGGACGGGCCTTGGCTCTTGAGGTGCGCCAGCGTGGAGATCAGCCGGTCGGTGATTCCCTCGGGCCAGGGGAAGGCGATCGTCACCGCCCGTTGGTGGGCCAGCCCGTGCAGGCCCAGCCACAGGGCGACGGCGTCCGCCCAGGGGTCGTCGGTGGCGGCCAGGCCGGCGGCGGCGCACTCGGCCAGGACATCGGCGAGCAGGTGCAGGGGTGCCATGCCGAGGGTGGCCATGTCCTCCTGCGTCACGGCGGTGTCCTGGAGCACGGGCACCCAGACGCCGCCGAGCATGGTGCGGTAGCGCTCCGGGTGGTCCTCGGAGAAGCCCAGGTAGGCGTGGCAGAAGGCGAGCAGACGTGCCCGGGGGTCCTCGCCGGCCGCGTCCACGGCGGCGCGGAGCTGTGTCTCCAGCTGGTCGAAGGCCTGCTGCACCACGGCCAGCATGATGGCCGGCTGGTCGGGGAAGTGGCGGTAGATCGAGGGGGCGGCGATCCCGACCCGGCGGGCGACGGACCGCAGGGTGACGGCGCTCTCGCTGCCGGTTTCGTCGAGCAGCTCGACCGCGGCGGCCACGATGTCCTCGCGGAGACGGGCACCCTCCCCCCGGCGGTTGCGGGGGCGGGCGGACAGTGTGCTCGATTCGTTTCCCATGCCGTGAGCTTACAGGTGAAAACTTACAGCCGACAGCCCTTGTGTGTCGTGAGCTTACGCGCGTAACGTTACGGCTGTAAGCAATGCTGAGCCGAACGGAGCACGCCATGAACGACGCCGTCATCACCCGCGCCATCGAGGTCGTCCTGCCGGGCGAGGTCGAGCCGGACGGCCTCCGGCTGCGCACCCGCGATCTCCCGCCGCCGACCGACGGCCGGGTCCTGCTGCGGATGGACGCCACCGGCGTCTCCTTCGCCGAGCAGCAGATGCGCCGCGGCAAGTACTACGACCAGCCGCCCTTCCCCTTCGTGCCCGGCTACGACGTGGTCGGCACGGTGGTCGCGACCGGCCCCGGCGTCGACCCGGCGATGACCGGGCGCCGCTTCGCCGCCGTCACCAAGACCGGCGCCTGGGCCAGCCACCTGCTGATCGACGCCGCGGACGCCGTCCCCGTGCCGGACGGCGTGACGGCCGCCGACGCCGAGACCGTGGTTGTCAACGGCGTGACGGCCTGGCAGATGCTGCACCGGACGGCGAAGGTGGCCCGGGGCGCGACGATCGTCGTGCTCGGCGCCAACGGCGGCGTCGGCTCGACCCTCGTCCAACTGGCCCGGCACGCCGGAATCACGGTGATCGGCACGGCCTCCGCGCGCCACCACGACACCGTCCGCGCCCTCGGTGCGACCCCGGTCGACTACCGCGACCCGGACGCGTACCAGCGCATCCGGGAACTCGCACCCGACGGCGTCGACGCGGTGTTCGACCACGTCGGCGGCGCCGGACTGGCGCGGTCCTGGCAACTGCTGCGCCGCGGAGGGGTCCTGGTGTCCTACGGCACCGCCGCCACCAAGGACGAGTCCGGCGACTCGCGGCTCCCGGTGCTGAACCTGTTCGCCCGGTTGGCGTTGTGGAACGTGCTCCCCAACGGGCGCTCCGCGCACTTCTACAACCTGTGGGCGGGCAGGCGCCGCCCCGCGGCCTTCCGGGCCCGGCTGCGCGAGGACCTCACCCGGGTGCTGGCCCTGCTCGCCGACGGCACGCTCACCGCCCAGGTCGCCGCAGAGTTCCCCCTCGACGAGGCCGCGGCCGCGCTTGCCCTGGCCGAGTCGCGCACCGTCGCGGGCAAGGTCGTCATCGTCCGCTAGCCCGGTGCCGGCGCCCCAGCGATGCTGGGGGCCGAGGACGCCGCGGTTGCCGCTGTCGTGGGTGAGGTTGCGGTACCACCAGGCGTCGAGGCCGCCGGACTGCTGGGTCTCGTAGGAGGAGAAGGTGACCGTGCTGCCGTCGTTGTTGGCCACCCACCACCACGGGTCGGACTGCCCGGTCTGCGCGTAGGTGTACACCGGGGCGCCCTGGCTTGTGTTGTGGGCGTAGTCGTCCAGATACTGGCCGGTGCCCATGTTCAGGACGTGTGCCCAGCCCTGCTGCACCGCGGCGTCGAACGGAGTACCCATGTTCTCTCCCGCCAAGACGGCCGGGGCCCCGGTGTCACTGTTGGGGAAGCGGCTGGGCGCGCTGGTCGATGCCGAGCGTGTCGTCGGAGACCTACGCCGCTACTACGGGATTGGCCTGCCGCCTGATGCGGCTTCATTCACGGGGAGCCGGTTCGAGCATCTGGCCGGTGGCGGAGATCGCCCGGAGATCGCCGGTCGGATCACGGCGGAGGACTTGATCGCGGTAGAAACCCTCTCGGTGTCCATCCCGGTCGAGCTGAAGCTGGGCATGCTGGAAGGCCCGCTCGGCGACGAACTGGCTGACCTGCTGTCCGCGATCCCGGCTGGCGTGGACCTGGCGCACGTTGACGCCGCCACGGTGGCTGACGGTTCGCCGGCGGACCAGGCGTGGCGGCTTTTGGAGTCCCAGCACGGGCTGGGCTGGGTGATTGCGGGGAAGATCCTGGCCCGTAAGCGTCCGCAGTTGCTTCCGGTCTACGACACAGTGGTGCGTTGCGCGCTCGGCCGCCCGCGCCCGTTCTGGCTTTCGCTGCATGCCGCGATGCGCGAGGACGACGGCTCCCTGCATCGCCTGCTGCTCGACCTCCGGCAGGCTGCGGACCTGCCGGAGACGGTCAGCGCGCTGAGGGTATGCGATGTTGCGGTGTGGATGGGCCACCGAGCCCTTGATCATGCCTGTCGCTGACGGGTGACCACCCAACAGCCGACTTCGCGGTCCAGGCGCAGACGGGCCTTGTGGAGCTGTACCCGTACCGTGGCGGGTGAGATGCCGAGACTGCGCGCGATCTCCGCCGGGTCCAGACCTTCGCGCCAGGCCAGGACCGCGACCGTGCGTTGGGCCGGGGGCATGGCCTGGATCGCCGTACAGCAGCGGTCGAGCGCGGTGCGGGCCACGGTGACGTCTGCCGGGTCGTGCAGGGCCGTGGTGCAGAACTCGCAGACGTCGATGCGGATCGTGTTGAAGGTCGCGTCCCGGCGCAGGCCGTCGGTGTGCTTGTTGCGGCACACCGTCCTGAGCCACGCCTTCTGGCCGTCCAGCGGGCGGGTGCCGACCTCGTCCCATTGCAGCGCGGCTTCGTGGAAGGCGTGCTGGACGAGGTCGGCGGCGTTCGTCCGGCCGGCCAGATGGATGGTGGAGGCCAGCACGTCGCGATACACCGCCCGGAAGGGCACGGTGACGGCTTGTCGGGTCCCCTGTCGTGTATCGGGCCGACTCGCGGGGACGCCGTGGACTGGACGGCGTCGAGGCGGTGTACGGCAGGGCGCTCCGGTCCGACTACCGGCGGTTCATCGGCACCTTCGGGCGCGGCACGGTCGAGCAGCTGGTGGTCGTACGCGGACCGGCCACGGGTCGGCCGCAATGGGAGGGAGTCAGGGTCGCCGCCCTCCTTCCCGCGATGCTGCGGGACACGGCCGACGACTGGGAGGTGCCCGCCCAGAAGGGCCTGTACCGCGTGGAGGACATGCTGGTCCGGGCCGACACCGAGGCGGCGGACACGCTCGCCCGGGTCGCCGCGGACCCCGATCCGGACCGTCGGCCGGTTGCCGTCCGGTCGCGGTGACACGCAGCCTGGACGGTCCACCCGTTCGGGATGGCGGAGTTCCTGGTCGGGCTGTTGCGCGACCGATTCGAGGAGTGGCCGCTGAGCGACATCGGCATCAAGGGCGTTGCCGCTCCACGGTTCCTGCACGAGGTCGACGAGGAGGCCGCCGCGGACCTGGGCCACAGCCCCGGGGACCGACCCCCGTCACCGCCGCTTCCGGCGGCACCGCGAGGATGGGACCGGGCTGCCCTGCTCCGGCCGGCCCTACTGGGGCGAGCCGGAGCAGGGGCAGCACTGCAAACCGCCGTCCGCGACCGGGCGGCCATTGCCCCCGCCCGAACGGTCGGGTCGGCGCTCCTTGGTGAAGAGCATCGCGATCGGGGAGGGGATTCAGGGGATGTAGAGGCTCTGGGCGCCGGTGGTGATCTCGTCGTCACCGGCGCTGATGCGGCCGAGCTCCTCTCCGTTGCAGTCCGGACCCGAGTAGACCGTCACGGCCGTGTCGGTGTTGTTGTCGACGATGCTGGAGTCCTTCAGGGGGTAGCAGCCGGAGGGGTCCGTGTAGACCTCTTCGTTGTTGAGGTAGAGGTTTCCGGTGGCTGCGGTGGCCGGGCCGGCGGGCAGGACCAGGGCGGCAGCGGTCATCAACAGGACGCCGAGAGCGGCGCGGCAGGTGATTCTCATAACCATGTGCATAGCCATTTCGGGCCGGTGCCGTGACAGGGACGGGCAGGGGTCGCCCTTGGAGGGCGGGCCCGATGGGCCGAATGCCGGGTGCCCCACGGCCGCCTCCGGCGGCGACCGTTTCGTTTTCCGTGGACGCCGGTCAGTTGGCGACGACGGTGGCCGCGGCCCCGCCGCGGTCGAGCTCGGCGTCGTAGATGTGCACGACCACGTTCACCGAAGACCTGATCCACGTGTCACCGGGCGAGGTGACGCCCACCGGAATGGTCACGGTCTCCCCGCCGGTGCAGGGGAGCTGGACCGAGCCGAGGCCCGATACGGCGGATTGCGTGGCCTGGACGGTGATCTTGACCCACTCGAATATCGGGAGGCACCGGTAGCTGACGGAGACGTTCAGTGTCCGCCCGGCATCCGCGACGGTGGCGCCGTTGACGCCTATGGAGAGTCCCCCGGCGCTCGCGGGCGCGGCTGCGAGGATCGTGCTCGCCATGGCAAGGGCGGGGACGGCCAGGAAACGGGCGAACTTGGTACGGGTAGATGCGCTCATGACAACCTTCTCTCCGGCAGTGGCAACGGACGGGATGGGGTGATCGAGGGGAGCTTCCGAGCCCCCATGCTGCGGTCCGCCACTGACTCGGGAGTCAAATGAGTCGGTGGACGTCTGAATGACACCGCGATGTGGCGTGGAGTCGCTCACAGGCTAAGGACGGCTCGCCGTAGCCGGATCCCGCTTCCGGGCAAGCGCGAAACCGCAATATTGATCACGACATCACACAGGCCCGGCGGTACTCCTGCTCGCGCTGGTGAGTGTCCTGTTCGGCATCCGGAGCAAACAGGACGGCCCGGCCGCCCAGTAACTGACCTGCACCCGTTTGATGTGCGGCCGCCACCCGGCCCGACGAACAACGCGTCCACCCGCCCACCGCACCGAGGGCCCGTCTCCCCATCACCGGGAAGGCGGGCCCTTTTGCATGCCCCGACGAAGGAGATGCCGATGCCGACGCTCCACTGCGCCCCCGCCGCCGCCCGCACCCTGCGCTGCCTGGCGAAGGGCCGGAAGGCCGACCCGGCGAAACGGACCCCCAAGCACCAGGTCAGCGCGAGCGGCCGAGCAGCTCGGCCGTCTCGGTGCGCCGGTTCCAGGCGATGACGGCCAGCGGCACCATGAAGATGAACGGGGTCCCGGCGTTCTCGCCGTGCATGGCGGTGAGCTGGGTGATGAACGCGAACGCCAGGAAGACGATCAGCGCGGTCGCGGCCGGCCCGGCCAGCCGGCGGACCAGCAGGCCGACCGCTCCGGCCAGTTCCACGAGTCCGGTGAGGTACATGAACCAGTGGCCTGCTCCGATGGCGTCGAAAACGGTCGTGGCGGCGGGGAGCGCGAGCAGCTTGGGCAGCGCGCTGGCCAGGGCGAAGAAGAGCGCGAGCAGGATCCGCAGCGTCCAGACCACCCGGACTACGGCCGTGCCGGACTTCACGGCGGTGGCGGTGGTGGTGGTGGTGGTCGTGGTGGCGGCGGTGGCGGTGCTGGACATTTCAGGTCTCCCTGGTCGGCTGTCGTTGCTTTCCCAGGTTTGACCGCCGGCGCCACCCGAACTCATCGGTCCCGGGAGAAAAAGTCCTCCGGCAGCCCCACCTCCAGCGCCAGCGGCTCGCCGACGGTCTGCCGCCCACGGATCGGCCCGGCCCGATCGCCCTCGACCGTGACCCCCGGGCCGGCCGACCCCGCGCCGGGGAAGGAAAAATCATGCGATTCGAGAACACCCTGACCGTCGACGCGCCCGTCAGCGTGCTCCTCGCCCACCACGCACGGCCCGAGAACCTCCCGCGCTGGAACCACGCGCTCGACACCACGGAGCAGACCTCCCCGGGACCGATCGGGGTCGGCACGACCCACCGCCGGGGGAGTCCCCTTCGGGTCCACCGTCCCGGCCGGTGAGGCGTCAGCCTGTGGACGGGAGGTTCCCGCCCGCGGTGACCAGGCCTGTCTCATAGGCGATGACGACCATCTGGGCCCGGTCATGGGCGTGGAGCTTGGCCAGCAGCCGCCGGACATGTGTCTTGACGGTCGCGATGCTCAGCCCCAGATGCTCGGCGATCACGCGGTTGGGCAGTCCCCGGGCCACCAATCGGAGCACTTCCCGTTCCCGTGGGGTCACGCCCGCCAACTCCCGGGCGAGTCCCGGGCGCGGCTCGTGGCGTCCGGCGAACTCGCGGATCAGACGACGGGTGACCGCGGGCGCGAGCAGGGCGTCGCCGGCGGCGACCACCCGCAAGGCTGTCAGCAGGTCGGCGGGGAGGATGTCCTTCAGGAGGAATCCGCTGGCTCCGCCGCGGAGTGCCGCGTACACGTACTCGTCCAGGTCGAACGTGGTGAGGACCAGCACCCGGGTGCCGGCGGCGTCCGGGTCCGCGCAGATGCGCCGGGTGGCCTCCAGACCGTCCGTGCCCGGCATCCGGATGTCCATCAGCACGACGTCGGGCCGCAGCCGCAGGGCGAGTTCGACGGCCTGCTCGCCGCTGACGGCCTCGCCTGCGACGGTGAGGTCGGGCGCGTTCTCGATGAGCAGGCGGAAGCCCGCCCGCAACAGCGCCTGGTCATCGGCGATGAGAACCCGGACCGGCTGGTTCACCGTGCTGTCTCCGATCCGCAGGGCAGCCGCGCGTGCACCCGGAATCCGCCCGTCGCCAGGGGGCCGGCGGAGAGGGTCCCGCCGCACATGGCCGCCCGCTCCCGCATCCCGACGAGTCCGTGCCCGCCGCCAGGACGCCGGGGCGGGAGCCGGGACGGCGCGTCGTTGACGACCTCGATCTCGACCGCCTCGGGACCCGTCCGGGACACGTTCACCCGGCAGTCCGCCGATCCCGCGTGCCTGACGACATTGGTGAGGGCTTCCTGAACGATCCGGTAGACCGCCAGTTCCACACCCGGGGGGAGCGGTGGATCCGGGTCGACGGACAGCTCCACGTGCGGGCCTGCGCCGTTCGCGAGCGCGGGCAGGTCGGCCAGACCGGGGGCGGTCCCCGACTCGGCTCCGTCACCGGGTGATCGCAGAACGCCGAGCATGCGGCGCATCTCGGTGAGCGCCGTCCGGCCCGCTGTCCCGACCAGTGCGAGGGTCCGCTCGGCCTCCTGCGGGTTGGTGGAGGCCACCGCACGGGCCACCTCGGCCCGTACCGCGATGACAGTCAGATGATGGGCCACCACGTCGTGGAGTTCGCGGGCGATCCGCAGGCGCTCGTCCGTCACGGCGTGCCGGGCGGCGAGTTCCGCGTACGACCGCTGCTCTCTCAGCGCGGTGCCCACCAGCCAGGGCAGCGTCATCATCAAGGACGCGAAGACGACGCCCGACGCGATCCCGGAGGCCGGGACCGGTCGCGGTACGAGGGCCATGGCCGCCGCGACGGCGCCCAGCGAGCAGCCGAGCGCCGTCGCGGACCGGCGCCGCGGTTCCCGCGCCGCCACCGTGTACAGGGCGGCCCCGACGGGGACCCAGGACTCCTCCCATCCGGTGAACGTCATGGCGAGGACCGCTCCGGCCAGGACCGTGTACAGAACCCGGACGGACCATCTGCGCCGTACCGCGACCGGCAGCCAGACCGCCGCCGCCACGGCTCCCGCGCCCCAGCCACCGCTGCGCGTCTCGCTCGCGCCGAACGCCAGGGCGAGGAGCACGGCCGCGACCGTGTCCACGCCGTGCCACTGTCCGTCCCGCAGACGTCCGGCCACCAGCGGCCGTGACTCCCCGTCGCCCATGCCGGCCACGCTATCCAAGCGGGGGCCCGGGGCCTGTCAGCCCGGAGGACGTCATCTCGCGGGCTGAGTCATCCGCGCGGCCGATGCCCGTCGTACCCTCCTGGGCTGACACCGGGTTCCTCCCCGGGGGCGAAGCCGCCGGGCCCGTCGGACGGAACAGTGGAGCCATGAATCGGAGAACACTGCTGTCCTCGTCCGCCGGACTGGCCGCCGCCATGATCCTCGCTCCGCTCGCGCCGGTGGCCGTCGCGCGACCGAGGCAGGAGGAACCCGTGCGGTTCCAGCTGCCCGCCCCGAACGGCCCGTACCCGCTGGGTACGATCGCGCTGCACCTGGCCGACACCGCGCGGCCGGACCCCTGGGTGCCCTCCCGCCCCTGCCGTGAGCTGATGATCAGCCTCTGGTACCCCGCCCGTGGCTGCGCGGACCGCCCCACCGTTCCCTGGATTCCTCCGGCGGCGGCCGACCGGTACCTGAGCCTCCTCGGCCTGCCTCCCGGCCGGGTACGACTGGGAGGCACCCACGGCCACGAGGGCGCTCCCGTCGGCGGCCCACCGGGCCCCCTGCCCGTCGTGCTCTACTCTCCCGGCGCCGACGCGTCACGGTCGTTCGGCACCGGCGTCGTGGAAGACCTCGCCAGTCACGGCTTTCTGGTGGTCACGGTCGACCACACCTACGACGCGGCGGCGGTCGCCTTCCCCGGTGGACGCGTCGAGACGAATCCGCTGGGCGGGATCAGCGACTACGCCAAGGCCCTCGAGGTCCGTACCGCCGACATCCGCTTCGTCCTGGACCGGCTCGCCGTCCTCCGCTCGGGTGGCCACCCCGGCGTCTGCCGCACCCCGCTGCCCACAGGCCTGCGCGGGGCGCTCGACCTGCGGCGCGTCGGGATGCTCGGCCACTCCCTGGGCGGCGCCACCACCGCCGCGACGATGCTCACCGACGGGCGGATCACGGTGGGAGCGAGCCTGGACGGGGGCGCGGCGGGCGCGGTGGTGGACGCCGGGCTCGACCGTCCGTTCCTGGTCGTGGACACCCCGGGCAAGGGCGGCATGGAGAGCAACCCCGCCCTGCGCGCGTTCTGGTCGCATCTGCGCGGCTGGCGCCTGCATCTGACCGTACGGGGAGCCGCGCACCAGTCGTTCGGCGACGATGTGCTGATCCTGCCGCTGCTCGCCCCTCTCCTGGGCAGGTCACCGTCCGATCTGGAGGAAGATGTCGGGACGATTCCCGGGCACCGGGCACAGGCGTTCCAACGCGCCTACCCGCGAGCCTTCTTCGACCTCCACCTCCGCGCCCGGGGGCGGCTGCTCGACGGACCCTCCCCCGGCTTCCCCGAGGTCGACTACGGCCGGTGAACGCCTTGCCGCCGGGCCCGCCCGTCCGGGCTCCGAGGGACGACGCCGGGGCGTTCACCGGGCGGGGTCCAGCGAGGGAGGGTCGTCGGTGCCCTCGGCTTCGCAGGGAGGACCACGACCCGGGGAATCCTGCGGGGCGGCGCCTCCACCACCCCGACAGGGCAGCGGTGCCCTGGACGGGGCAGCGGCGCCCTGGACGGGGCCTGCATCTGCAGGGCGCCACGCCCTCGGTCCTACTCGGTCCGCAGCGCGGTGGCGGTCCGCGACCGGGCTGCCCTGCCGGCCGGCAGCAGTGCCCCGAGCAGGGCGATCACGATCCCGCCGGCCAGCAGGGGGATGAGCAGCCCGGCGGTGTAGACGTGGGACACGCTCGGCGGCAGGTGCCGGCCGATCGCGTTCCCCATCGGGGTCAGCGTCGCCTTCTCCACCGCGACCCCGAGCGGGACCCCGATCAGCCCGGCGATCAGGCCGGTGAGGGACACCGAGGTCAGGACCATCGCGACGGTCTGCTTGGGCGTCATCCCGAGGGCCTTGAGGATCCCCAGGTCATGGACCCGCTCCCGGGTGTCCTGCACCACCGTGCTCAGCACCCCGAGCGCGGCGACCGCGATCATCATCAGCGTGAGCGTGGCCACCAGGGCGCCCATGGTGATCACCACGATGTTCTTGCCCCCGTCCGAGTTCGGCTGGACCGAGGCGTTCAGCGGGGTCAGCGCGGCGGCGGCCGAGGTGGACCAGTCCGATCCGTCGACGTTGTCGGCCAGCTCGACGTTGAACAGGTCGATGTGCGGGGTCAGACCGGCGGCGGTGAAGGTGGCCGCATCCGTCATGACCGTGTAGTCGCCCTGGTTGGTGTCGAAGTTGATACCGACGACCTTCAGCGGCAGTTGCCTGTTCTGCTGCACCACGGCGACGTCGTCACCGACGTGGATCCCCACCGCCGAGGCCAGCTTGTCGCCGACCACGGCCTCGCCCGGCGCCGAGTACCAGCGGCCGGACAGCAGCTCCAGGTGCGTCCAGGAGAAGTCGCCGGTGACCGTGAACACCTTCGGCGGTTCGCCGCCGGGCGGGGCGCCGACCATGGTCGCGCCGCTGTCTCCCCAGCCGAACGCGGCCTTCGTGCCCGGGATCCCGGCGAGCGCGGCGGCCACCTCGGCGGCCTTCAGGTGCGGGGTGCGCGGGTCGTCGGGGCCGTAGCGACCCCAGGGCACGCCCACGTCGGCTGTGGGTTCCACGAACTTCGACGCGACGTTGAAGCCCGAGGTGCTGGTGTCCAGGTACTTGTTGAACCCGGACTCCAGCCCCACCGCGAACGTGACACTCACCACGCCGAACAGCACCGCCGCACCGACCAGTACGGCCCGGGCCGGCCGGGCGAACGGCTGGGCCAGCCCCAACGACACGGCCCGGGGCAGCGGCAGCCGCGAGGCCAGGCGCTGCGCGGCCCGACCGCCCCCGGCCTTGGGGGCGCGGCCGACCACCAGGGCCCGCACCGTCGGCATCCGGCCGGCCCGCAGTGCCGGGATCAAAGCCGTGACGCCGACGATCAGCAGGGTGCCCAGCGGCACCACGGCGCTGACCCACAACGGGATCGTGGCACTGGCCGCGCCGAGCTGCTTGGTGGCCCCGTCCAGGATCGGCACGGCCAGGAGGTTGCCGAAAACCGTGCCGAGCACCACGCCGAGTGTCGCCGGGATCACGGCCTGCGCGGTGTAGGCACGGGCCACCTGCGAAGGGGTGAAGCCCAACGACTTCAGAATCCCGATGCGCCGGATTCCCGAGGCCACAGCCCCGCTGACCACGATCGAGATGATCAGCACCGACATGAACAGCCCGAGGATCCCGAAGGCGATCAGGAACGGCACGTAGGCCTTGGCGTTGCCGGTCGCCTGCTGCTGCGCGGTCAGGTACGACTGTCCGCTCTCGACCGCGCCGACCGGCGCGGCGGCAGCCACCGCCTGCTTGTCGGTGGCGATGTCGGCGGCGGTCCCGGCCTTGGCGAACCGGTAGAGCATCTGCTCGTCGGACGTGGCACCGGCGGCGGTGAGCCGCACGAAACCGTCGGCGGTGGCGAAGCCGGTCGCGCTGTCGGTCACCGAGCCGGCGAAGCCGACGACCTTGAACGACGGCTTGCCCGGCAGGGAGGAGAACACCACCGAATCGCCGAAGCAGTCGGCGGCATAGTGCTGCCACGGCAGGGCGATCTCGTCCGGGCTCGTCGGCCAGCGCCCCCGGGTCAGCGCCAGCTGGTCCATCCCGGAGGTGCTGCCCAGGTCGGGCCGGGTGGTGACGGTGATCGGACCGTTGTCGTGACCGGCCCAGTCCTTCTCGGAGCAGTCCGTGCCGATCGTCGTGTCCAGAGCGGCGGCGACCGGGTACGGCCCGGCCGCCTCGGTGACGCCGGCGGCGTGCGCGGTGGCGGCGGCCTGCGCGGCCGTGACCTTCGAGCTGTCGAACTGGACCGCCAGGTGCGCCCCGTTCCGAGCATGGAAAGCGTGCTCGAACGGGGCCTGAACGACAGTCAGCAGCCCGAGGGAGAGCACTGAGGACGTCACCGCGGCGAACGTCGTCAGGGCCATGACGAGGGACTGGACCCGACGCCGGCCCACGCCGGAACGTACGACCTTGCCCAGGGCGCTCACCGGCTCACCGCCGGCAGCGGGCGGGCCACGGCCCGGAAACCGATCTCGAAGACGCGCCGGGGCATCGGCGGCTTGCGCAGTGTCATCGGACCTCTCCCGCCGGACGGGTCAGCGGTGTGCGGGCGGCCAGGCCGGCACCGCCGCCGTCGTTGATGACGTCCCGCTCGACCGCGCCGTCCACCAACTCGATCGTGCGGCGCGCGGTGCTCGCGGCCAGCCGCACGTCGTGGGTGACCAGCAGGATGGTCTGGCCGTCGCTGTTCAGGTCCAGCAGCAGCTCACGCACGTCCTCGGCCGAGCCCGAGTCCAGAGCGCCGGTCGGCTCATCGGCCAGCAGCAGCGCCGGCTCGTTCATCAGGGCCCTGGCCACCGCCACCCGCTGCCGTTCCCCGCCGGACAGCCGCTGCGGGTAGGCCTTGGCGTGCCGGTCGATGCCCAGCGAGTCGAGCAGCTCGACGGCCCGCCGCTTCGCCTCGCCCTTGCCCATCCCGGCCAGCTGCGCCGGAACCATGACGTTGTCCAACACGGTCAGGTCGTCCAGCAGGTTGAAGAACTGGAAGATCATGCCGATGGAGGCCCGGCGGTACTTCGCCGAACCGGCCTCGCCGAGCTGGTCGACGCGGGTGCCGTCGACGGTCACGGTGCCACTGGAAGGCTTGTCCAGACCCGCGATCAGGTTCAGCAGCGTGGACTTGCCACTGCCGGAATGGCCGAGGATCGCCACGCACTCACCGGCCGCCACGGACAAGGTCACACCGGCCAGTGCGGGCGGACCGTCGTCGTACTTCTTCGTCGTGTCGCGAAGATCGATCATCGGTGCATTCGTCATGACCACGAACCTAGGAACGGGCCGTGATCCACCGCGTCGGCCGCCGGATGTCACCTCTCCCCGCAGGCCATCGGCCCGGCGGCGTACCCCGCGTACATCCCCGGGGCGACGCGCAGAGCCGACGCCACTGAATACGATCTCCGTATGGAAGAGCTTCTCCAGCGTCTCTCGACATCGAAGCGCGTGACCTGGCTGACGTCACAGGCCGTGGTGCTGGGCACCGCCGGCCTCTACGCGCTGATGCTCCCCTTGACGATGGGGGACCCGGACCCTGAGTACGGCCTGTTCCGGTTCCCCGACCTCAAGCCCGTCCAGATGCTGGGTCTGTACGTCGTGCTCGCCCTTCCGGTTCTGCTGGTGCGCCGTCTGCCGGCGACCGTCTTCGCGGTGATCCTGGGCGAATCAGTCCTCGGCGACGCCTTCGGCGCCCGGCCCGCCATCATGTTCGTCCTGCTCGTCGCGTTGGGCGGGTACCTCGCCGCCCGGCGGCCGAAGGCTGCCGCCGTCGGGTCCGTCGCGGGCGTCGTGGCCGCGTTCGTCAACGACATCCACGACCGCGAGCAGTCCGTCGGCGACGCGATCCAGTGGGCCGGGGGGTTCGCGTTGTGGTTCGCGGTCGCGTGGGTCTTCGGGGGGGTGTATCGCAAACGCCGTGAGTACCTCGAAGCCCTGCACGAGCAGACCGAGGCCCGCGCCGTCATGGCCGAGCGGCTGCGGATCGCCCGTGAACTGCACGACAGCGTCGCGCACAGCATCGGGATCATCACGGTGCTGTCGGGAGCGGCGGCGCGGGTCGTGGAGACCAAGCCCGAGCAGACGCGGCAGGCGCTGACCGGCATCGAGACCACCAGCCGGGAGACACTGCTGGAGCTGCAGCGCATGCTCGGGGCGCTCCGCCGCGCCGAACCCGACGACGCCATGCCGGGGGCCGCTCCGCTGGCGCCGGCCGGCAGCCTGGCCGATATCCCGCGGCTCGCCGAACGCACGGCCGACACCGGAGTGCGGGTCCACGTGACCTGGCGGGGCGAGCGGCGCCCGCTGCCGCCGGAGATCGAACTGTCGGCATTCCGGATCGTCCAGGAGTCGGTGACGAACGTGGTGCGGCATTCCGGGGCGCGGACGTGCCGGGTCGCGGTGGGTTACGAGCCGACAGGAGTGACGATCGAGGTGGTGGACGACGGTCCCGGCGGGCCCGGCCGTCCGAGGCCCTCGGCGGTGGCCGGCGGGAGCGGCTTCGGCCTGCTCGGCATGCGCGAGCGGGTGTCGCTGCTGTCCGGCCAGTTCAGCGCCGGCCGGCGTCCGGAGGGCGGATTCCTGGTGACGGCGAGGCTCCCGGCATGAGCGTACGGGTGCTGTTGGTGGACGACCAGCCGCTGATGCTGGTCGGGCTCGGGATCCTGATCGGCGACACCGACGACCTGGAGGTGGTCGGCGAGGCCGGCGACGGCCGCGAGGCGGTGCGTCTGGTGCGTGAACTGCGGCCGGACGTCGTGGTGATGGACATCCGGATGCCGGGCATGGACGGGATCGAGGCGACCCGACAGGCCACCGCCGAGCCGGACCCGCCCAAGGTCCTGGTACTGACGACCTTCGACGACGACGAGTACGTCTACGGCGCACTGCGCGCCGGGGCCAGCGGATTCCTGCTCAAGAGCATGGCCCTGGACGCGATCCTGGAAGCGATCCGCGTGGTGGCCGCGGGCGATGCGCTGATCGCGCCGAGCGTGACCCGACGGCTGATCGCGGACTTCACCGGAACGTCCGGCCCCGCGGCCCCCGAACCGGACGCCGGGCCCGCCGTGGACTTGAGTCCCCTCGCGGGGATCACCGACCGGGAGCGCGAGGTGCTGGCACTGGTCGGACAGGGACTGTCGAACACTGAGATAGCCGAGCGGCTGGTGATCAGCGCGGCGACCGCGAAGACCCATGTCGCGCGTCTGTTCGCCAAGCTCGAGGCACGGGACCGCGTCCAGCTGGCGATCATCGCCTTCGAAACCGGACTCGTGCCACGCAGACGGTAGGGGCAGACAGTAGGGGCAGCGTCAGCAGCACCGACCGGCCGCCCAGCCGGGCCCCCGGTCGGTGCCAGGTTGAAGAGGCCGCTGCCCGAGCAGCGGCCACACCGCAGACCATGACAGCCAGCGGATGACAACCGCTGCTCGACAGAGCTGATTCCACAGAACGATCCGGCTGACGTGGCCTTCGACGAGGCCAGAGCTCCACGACAGTGATCCCGCCAGCGGCGCCTCGGCACTACTCAGGCGGCTCTTGAGTACGCTCGCCCATGCGCTTCCGACCGGCCGCTCCCTATCGTGATCAGCATGGACACGAACGCGGCTCCCGCCGACCCCCGGCCCTCCGTCAACCCGCGCTGGGCCACCGGTTGCGGGATCGCGGTGGCGCTCCTCACGGCCCTGGTGGTCCTGGGAGTCATGGTGCTGGCCGAGTTCGAGGACTCCCTGACCCAGCACGGGTACGTCAAAGGTCCCGGAACCGTGGTCGAGCCCCTGGGCGCCGGCGGGACCGCCCGCTACGACGACGGCCTGAGGATCACCGTGAGTCCGCCCCACCGGGAACCCGACAACAGTTACAGCTTCACGATCACCTACGACAACGGCACCGGCAGGGAACTACGCCCGGGCGGGACCTCCCCCGACACCGGCCTCGGCACGACGGGTGGCTCCGCCCCCGTCGTCGTCCGCCCGGGGAAAGCCCTCGACTCCGGCACCCCGTCCTCCACCCCCGCCCCCAGCGCCGGCCACGCTCCCGTCCCTGCCCCCGGCATGACCTTCCTCGACGGGGCCGCGTCCGTCACCGCCCTCACGCCGCCCCTCGACACGGAACAGAAGCGCACCGTGCCGGTACGGGTGACGCCCGACAGGGCGGGCGGCCTGGTCACGGTGGAGGTTGCCCCGAAGTCGCCCGGGTACCGCGACACCGCGTACTGGCAGTTCCCCCTCAGCTGACCGGCCGACCCCACGCACGGATGCCGCGTCCTGCCGGCCGACGAGGAGCCTGACGAGGAGCCTGGCGTCGCCGGGCCGGTGGAGGAGGGCGATCCAGCCGGTTTGTCCCCACGGCCCGTCGGGCAGGGGTGCGGTCCATTGGGCCGGCCCCTCGATCGTGTCGCCGGGGTCCGGTCCGCCGTCATCCACGAGAAGTCGCACTCCCTGGTGAAGTGCGAGTACGTGTGGAAGCGGACCGACGACTGGATCGAGCTTCCACGGTCGGCGCAAGGGCCGGTCGTCAGGCGCGACGGCCAGGTGCTCAACGCCTGAGCGGGGGTGGTATGCGCCGCGGGCCGGGTCGCCGCCCACGGTTCCCGCGGGGAGCACGGAAGCCGGGGTGCAGCAGTGTGTTGCACCCCGGCTCTTCCCAGGAGCTCGCGCAGGTCCACGGGTGTGCCACCGTGGGGAAGCTGAAGGGTCCGCCGTGGGTGGGGCCGGACGACCTCGGGGCGCGGATCGAGCCGCTGCTGCCGGTGAGGGTGGGGTTGGAGGTGCCACCGGTGGGGAACACGGCGGAGCCGACGACTGCTGCCGGTGAGGGTGGGGTTGGAGGTGCCACCGGTGGGGAACACGGCGGAGCCGACGACTCAGACGCCCGGGTGGTCGTGGGACTGACCGGACGGGTCGACCACGGAGTCCGCCGCGGCGGTCCCCATCCGCATGGTGCCCATCAGGTGGCCGGAGCCTTTGTACGTCCCGGCCGGGGCGGCGGTGGCGATCTCCGTGGCGCCGACGGTGCCTTCGAGGTACTGCCAGATCCGGTGGGCGACGCTGTGGCCGTAGGTGAGCGCGGCCTTGGAGTAGGCGTCGACCCGGTAGGCGATCTTCGGGCGGGGCAGGCCGAGGACGTCGAGCTTGTCGGAGAGCGTGACGCGGTTGTCCGGGTTGGGCAGCTGCTCCGGGGAGTAGCTGAACCGCAGCATCCGGGTGACCCGGTGGTTGACGGCTTCCTGGAGCTTCGCGCCGGTCAGCAGGATCTTCCGGGCGGCCTTGTCCCACGCGAGGGCGTCTAGTGCGGCCGGAGGTGCCGGGGGGATCCGGTGTCCGGTCCGGGTGGGGGAACAGCCCGGTGTACCAGACCGTGATCACGGCGCGCGCGGTGAGCGCGAGCGTGGCGTCGGCGTCCAGGGCGTCCTGGAGGGCGTTGCCCGGGTCCGGCGCGCCCGTCGCGGTGGTTCAGGCGTTGAGCAGGCGGGGGAGATCGGCGGGGTACGCGGCGAGGACGCGTTGCTGGAAGGCGTCGGAGAGCCGGGCGTCGAGCGGGGCCGTACCGGTGAGGTGCTCGGAGAGGCCGCGGAAGTCGGCAGTGGGTGGCATGGTAGGCGTCCTCCCGTTCACTTCTCGAGGAAGACGATGTCCTCGATGGCGGGGCGCAGCTTGACGGTGTTGCCGATGACGTCGACGACGTGCTGCAGGCCCCCGGTCGTGAACCTCGGGTCGGAGAAGAAGTACTCGTCGTCCTTGCCGGCCAGGAAGGCGGGGAAGGCGTCGAGGGAGGGGCCGAAGAGCCGCAGGTAGTCGGCCAGGCTGCGGAACAGCTTCGGCAGGATGACCAGTTGGTCGGTGAGGCTGCCCAGGTCCTCGATCACGGCGCCGGTGTGGGTGACGTCGTTGGCCCAGACGCTGTCGGGCGCCTTCGCGGCCCGTGCCTGTCGGGCGGTGGCGGCCATGTCGAGGCGCAGTTCCTCCGGCAGGTTCGAGAAGAACGTCGGGTAGACCAGGCCACGGGACAGCAGTTCGTGGTTGGCGGTCTGGTGCAGCATCGGGACGGTGACCATGACCGACGTTCCGCTCGCGGTGTCCGGGTTCGGCGTGCCCCTGCCGACGAACGCGACGCAGCGGCCGAATTTGTCGGCGCCGCTGGCGAGGATGTACCCGGAGACGGTCTCCGGGGTGGCGGAGGTGACCTTCTCGTCCCCTCCCCGCTGGACGTCGGTGAAGCCCAGCCAGGCTAGCAGGACATCCCGGGCGGCGTGGGCGCCCAGGTCGAGCGGCTGGTGGGCGAACTCGGGGCCGACGCCCTGGTAGTGCGTCTCCAGGGCGTCGATCCCGTCCAGCCGCAAGCTGGCGCCACCGTCCTTCACCTTGACCCCGCCGGGGACCTTGGACCAGAGGGTGGGGTCGTCGGGGAGGAAGCGGATGGTGTCGCCGTCCGGTTCGAAGCCCTTGATCAGGTAGCTGCCCTTGATGAGGATCATCGGCATGTTGTCGCCTCTCGTAGTCGAGTCGTGACCCATTGTGAGGCGATTCGTCGGCAAACCATGGAAGTGTCCCGTCGGCGAGTTGGCAGGCGGCCGGCGCGCCCGAATCGCGCGCAGCAGGCGTCGGCCGGGTTCGCGGTGCAGCGCTCCACCGTCTTCGAGGTCCTGCGAACCGGCGGTCGGCCGCTCGACGGTGCGACCCGCACCGAGATGGAGAACCGTTTCGGCGCCGACTTCTCCGACGTCCGGGGTGTTTGACCCCTCCGACCCCCGCTGGGCCATTGGACAGGGCGCCGACGAACTGATCGCCCAGCTTCGGATGCTGACAGCGGACCGAGAGCCCGACGTTCGCAGTGAGGCCCTGCTGCGACTCACGCGCCTGCAGCGATCGGGAACCGCGCGGTCGGACGGTACACCGCCGGGCCCGCTCGTACGGGCCACAGCCGCCAGGCCCCGCACAGGGGCCGCGCGCAGTCGGCGAGGGCATGCCCGGATCGGCCGGCCGGGCCGCGCCGGCCTCACGGCCGCTGGGGCGCGCGGGCGGCCCACAAAGGCCGCCGGGCCGCCTCCACACCACCTGCCCGTTGAAGCGGGCACGGCTGGTCCTGGCAGTCCCCGGTCCGCAGAGCGCTGGAGCGGGACGAGCGCGCGGTGGAACTGTGGAAGCAGGTGGGGGTACCCCCGCTCGCGGGGGAGTGTTGCCCCGGGCAGAAGCACCGCGGCAGCGCTCGGGGCCTGGATCGTCCTCGTCCTCGTCTTCGAGGACGAGGCCGGGTTCGCGATGGCGCCGCCGCGCGGCCGAACCTGGGGCCCGCGCGGACACACGCCCGTCGTCCGCGTCCGGGGGCGCTGCCGCCGCCGGATCTCGGTGGCCGCCCTGCTGCTACAAGCCCGGCGAGAGGAGCCGGATGATCTACCGGCCCCGCTTCCACCACCCGCCAAGGGGGCCCGCAAGCGCTTCGCCCGGACTGACTACCGCGACCTCGCCGTTCGCGCGTACATCCAACTCGGCGGCCCGGTCGTCCTGGTTTGGGACAACCGGAACACGCACCCGGCCGCCGGCATGAAGCAGTACGCGGCCAAGCACGACTGGCTGACGGTCTTCCAGCTGCCCTCGTACGCACCCGACCTCAACCCCGTCGAAGGCCTCTGGTCGCTCCTGCGACGCGGCCCGATGGCGAACACCGCCTTCACCGAGGCCGACCACCTCACCCGCACCCTCCGCCGGGGCCTGCGACACATCCAGCTCCAGTCACCCCTCCTCGAGGGATGTCTGGCCGGCACCGGCCTGTCACTCGCTCCACCGACTCCGCCCTGAGAGCCTCAGTAACTGAACGGCGTTGGGACTAGACCGCGGGGACCATCCCGAGCAGCTCGCTCAGGCGGCGGACCGTGGCGGGCGACTCGCGGTGCAGGCCGGCGACGTCGAGGCCCTCGTCTCCCAGGATCATCAGCAGCGCCTGCTCCCCGATCGCCAGTACCACGACGTAGCCGCTGTTGCAGCGGGTGACCACGTCGCGCAGGCCGCCCACGCCGACCTCGGCCGCGGTGCGCCGGCCGAGGCCGAGCATGGCGGCCGACAGGGCGGCGGCCGACTCCGGGTGGACGGCGGCCGTGTCGGCGGCCACCAACAGGCCGTCGGTGGTGGAGATGACACTCTCCGAGATGCCCATGACCCGGTCGCGGAGGGACTTCAACTCGTCGACCAGTACGGCGGTCGGTGTCTGGCTGCTCATGGTGCGCTCTTCTCGCTCTGCTCGGTCGTCTCGGTACGCGCGGTGTGCTCGGCGCGGTGTGCGTTCGGTGGACCGTCGGAAGCGGCCGCCGCTCCCTCGGATCGGGCGGGCAGGCCGCCGGGGCCGCCCGGGCCACCCGCGCCGTGTCCGCTGCGGACGCGGCGCGGCAGCGGCCCGGTATCGGCCGGCGGCGGTTCGCTCGTCGGCATGCGCGGGGCCACGCTCGGGGCCAGGGGGGCCGGGTGCGCCGGTTCCCGGTGGAGCAGGTGCCGGGCGTCCATCCGTACGACGTCGAGGAGCACCGCGAACACACCGCGTCCCAGGGCGAAGCCGAGGTCGCGCGCGGTGCGGCGGCCGGTGGCGGCGGCCAGGATCTCCCGCTGGCGGACCGGGATCCGCAGCGCGCCGGATTCGGCCCGGGCGGCAGGACGGATCCGGATGCGGGCCAGTTCGCCGGGCGGTCCCCAGAGGCGGGTCAGCAGGGCCGTCCGCCGGGCGGTCTCCTCGAAGAGCCGTTCCGGCTCGATGCCCGGGCGCAGCGCGATCCTGGCAGGCGGCGCAGCCTCGGCCGTCTCCCAACTGCCGGGCGGGCTCAGCGCCAGGGCGAAGGCCCCGTCGAAGGCGGCGGCGGCGCAGACGGCTTCGAGTTCGGCGGCGCCGATCGACCCCTGAGCCACCAGGGCCGCGCCGAGGTCGCCGCCCCAGGTCGGGGGAGCGTCGGCCGGCCGGCCGGCGGACGCGGCCGTCTCGGCGGACGCCCATTCCTCCTCGCCGACGCGCCGGGACTTCAGCAGCAGGGTCTCGGCGGTCGGGGCCCCGGGGGTCTCGATCGCGGCGACCAGACCCTGCTCCAGGTGGATCGTGCCGCCCGGTGCGCTGGAGACGGTGACCGAGCCGGTGAACTCCGTCCGGCGCAGCGCGAGCAGCAGCGCGGGCACGTTGCGCGCGGTGGGCGGAGCCGGCGTCGTGGGAGCTGCGGGCATGGCGGGCGGCGCCGTGTCGTGGGACGGGTCGGTCATGCCAGCAAGTCCTGTGCGCGGGCGGCGGTCTGGCGGACGGCCAGCGCCAGGTTGGTCCGTTCCCGGTCCAGCACGGTGGCCAGCAGCAGGGGGTCGCCCTTCCGGGGCACCACCTGGACGACCTGGTGATGGCGGGTGCTGGTGACCACCAGGCTCTCCAACTCGCTCTCCGCCCCTGCCTCGTACAGCTGCTCGCCGATCAGGCTGGTCAGCTCGGCGAGTTCGGCCCCGGTCCCGAGCAGCCGGTGGTCCCCGGCGGACTGGTAGCTGAGACCTGTGACGGCGTCGACGAGCGCGGCACCGACCACTCCGGGGGAGCCGAGCACATCGGCGAGGGAAGCTTCGAGTGCGCGCACCAGTACCCCTTCACGTTCTGAACCCCGGCAGCGTACTTTAGTCCATCATTTTCACGAGGCGACCACAACCGGTGGCTTCTTGCTACTTTGTTCCCGCACACGGGAGTTCTGCCCGGAAGTCACGCAAAGGACGAACAGCGCATGAACATTGACGACGCACTCAAGGACGCGATGGCCATCGAGGGGGCCATCGGAGTGGCCGTGGCCGACTACGAGAGCGGTATGTCACTCGGGTTCCTCGGCGGGGGGCAGCAGCTCGACCTGGAAATTGCGGCCGCCGCCAACACCGAGGTCGTTCGTGCGAAGATACGCGCCCTGGCCGCGCTGTCGATCGACGATGTCATCGAGGACATCCTGATCACCCTCGGCACCCAGTACCACCTGATCCGCCCGCTGACCCGCAGTCGCGGCTCGCTCTTCCTCTACCTGGCACTGGACCGCTCGCGCGCCAACCTTGCGCTCGCCCGGCACGGTCTCAAGCGCATCGAGGCCGCTCTCGACCTCTAGTCGAGGCCGGGCCGGCGACCCAGGTTTCCGTACCCCGTCCGGAAGTCCCGCGTGGACCGTGTGTCGGGCGTGGAATTCCGGGCGGAGTGAATGCGGGGCGTGATGAATCGACTACGGAGATCCGTCCGTGGGAGTCGGGCCGCCCCGGATATCGCGGGGGTACGCCGGCCACGGAAATGCGTGACTTTCCGATGACTGGGCGTCATATTCGCCCCGGCTGTTCCGGCCGGGGGCGGAGCGCCGGAATACCGTGGTCGAGCCGCCGGGGCGCCGGTGTTTGGGCGCCCTGCTACCGGAGTCCGACCTCGAGGGCGTCAAACCATCGACCGAGTTCGAGACTCTTCGGCCGGCTGTCCTCGCGGTGACCCCGCCCGCTTTGGCCTGGACGGCCGAATCTGTGGGTCTGACAGGGGGCGTACAGGTCCAGACGGTGGGCGCGGGGGTGCTGATCTCGGCAGTCGTGCTGTTCGGCCGACGGGCCGCGGACAAGGTGCAGCAGATCCGCTCGTTGAACAAGGACGGTCCGTAGACGTGTTCGTCAGCGGGCGGGGGGAGGACGACGGGGCGCCATTGCGGCGCACGGTGACCTGCGGCTGACCCCCGCACTCGCAGGGCCGACCGCCGCAGCGGCTGACCTGGCGAAGGCACGGGCCCTGCCGGTCCTGGTGGTTCTGCGGGGAGGTTGCCGGACTGCGGGCTGCTGCACCGCCGCGCGCGGGGCCTGACTCTGGCGCGGCTCGACGGGTTCGGCCCTTCGCCTCGGCCTGGACCGGGCTGCGCGGATGGGCTGTCCGTCGCGCTGCTGGTGGACGGACCGTCCTTCGAAGTGCGGCGCTGCTTTGGGGCCTGGGAGTGGCGGTGATCGTGATCGGCGGTGTTGACCGCTGGGTCGGTGTCGGCCGTACGTCGCGTGCGGGCTGTCCCCTGTGCTGCTCCCCACGCGACCCGAAGTCGCCCTCCCGAGCAGCCTGACGACCGGCCAAGAAGGCACCAGGTGCACCAACCCCACCAGGGACACTGACACCTCAGAGCTCGTCCTCGTCCCCCTGGTCGATGTCGTTCAGCGTCTCGCCGAACCGCTCCAGCGCCTCCTGTGGCCCGCAGCCGAAGGCGCGGCCGTTGTACTCCCAGGTCATCAGGTTGCTGCGGGCCTTGCGGCCGGCCAGCAGCGCGGTCGAACCGGCGGCGCGCTCGAACCGGGCGGCCGCACGGGCGGCGGCGTACGGTCGGCTCTCCGTCAGGTCGCAGATCCGGTCCACCAGCGCGGCGACCAGCTCCTCGACCTCGCGCGGCACCAGCCCCTCGACCAGGTCGACGTGCCACTCCCAGTCCGCGAACGGCCCGGTGGCCTCGCCCACCGCTTCGGTTGCCGCGTCGTCACCGAAGTCCAGCAGGTGCACGCGCTCACCCCGCCAGCCACAGCCGCAACCACTGCGCACCGCAACGGCCCGAGGACCGTCCGCACCGTTGTAGGGCCACCAGATGGTGCGCCCGTCCGGCAACGGCGCCGGCTCGCTGCCGTCCGCCGACACCGCCACCGGGAAACCCTGGTGGCGCCCGCTCTCGTCAAACCATGGCATGCCGTGTCCCTAGCGTCCCTGGAGTACAGCACCAGGGTTCTCAGCCTGTGACGCAGTGTCAAGGCTTCGCGACAACCGGTGCGACCCGCAGCTCAAGGGGACGCGCGCCAGCCGCCGCACGCCGGGCCGGGGTGCTCGGACAGTTCGGTGAACCGCTCGATCCGGGTGCCCGTCCCATCGGCGACGACCCGCGATGAGGACGCCACGGTGCCTCCGAACCGCACGCCAACGGAGTTCGGCACATCGGCGTGGCGAAGCGCTGATCGCAGCGGGTGCCCTGTCGTCGTGTCGGGCCCGGAGGTGGTCCGCGGCCGGTCGTTCGCCCGGACGAAGTGTGCCTTTGAGCCGGCGGGTGGGATGTCCAACCTCCTCGCGATTCGCCGTACCAGCAGACGACATGACCGGCTCATTTCGCGGCGCAGTCCGGGCTGTCGCCGGCGAGGATTTTCAATGCCGCATGTCCATGACCGTGTGCGCCTCAAGCAGTACGAGAATGTGCTGATCGGGCTGGGCGTCCAGGCCCGTTCGGTGGTGCGCTCGCGTCAGCCCAGCGGGGGGTGGATCAGCCGTCCGTGGTGGATCAGGGACACGGACTGCTTGAGGCGGCGAACGCGAATGCTGATCTCGTAGCCCCTGATGCCCTCGATGCGGGCCAGGCGGCTGCTGAGGTAGCGGTAGAAGTCGGGGGTGTCCCGGCAGATGACGACGGCCATGAGGTTGTGCCGGCCGCTGGTCGCCGCGACGAAGGCGCATTCGTCGTGCCGGCCGAGCTCCTCACCGATCCGGTCGAGTCCGGGCAGGTCGACCTGGAGCCAAAGGACGGCGTTGAGCTCGTAGCCGAGGCGTTCGGGCAGGATGTCGATGCCGTAGGCGAGGGAGCCGGAGGCCTCCAGGGTCTCCAGGCGGCGGGCGACGCGGGGTGTGGACCAGCCGGTGACCTCCGCCAGGCGGGTGTGGGAGACGCGGCCGTCCTCCGCCAGGGCTTCGAAGAGCGGGAGGTCCTCGTCGGCCGGGGCGAGCGGCGGCCCGGCGGCCGCAGGGCGCTCCGCCGTCAGCTGTCGCACCTGTTCGTCGGTCAGGAAGCGTTCCCCGCCGGCCCAGCCGACCGCGTCCGGGGCGCCGAACGTGTGGAGGAGGAGGTCGACGCTCATGTCGAGGACCGAGGCGGCGCGCGGGAGCTGCCGCAGCAGGACGTCGTCGCGCCCGGTGCCGGCGGCCGAGCGGATGGTGCAGATGATCTCCGACCCACCGGAGGCGATGCTGGCGTAGCCGACCTCGGGCCTGCGGGCGAGGGAGTCGGCGACGGGCCCCACGGCTTCCGGGCGGCAGCGCAGCCGCGCGATCCACTCCGCATGCCCGTGGGCGGACGGGCTCCTCAGCCCGACGACGCGCAGGATCCCGCCGCGCCGCAGCGCGTTGTAGCGGCGGGCCACGGTCTGTTCGGACACCCCCACGACCTCGCCGAGGCGGCGGAACGAGGCCCGGGGGGCGCAGTAGAGCCCGTGGATGATTTTGCGGTCCAGGTCGTCAGGCACAGAGGAATCGTGACATACGGGCGGACCAGAGTGAAGGTTCTGGTACGTCCGCCGGGATCGCTTGGGGATTCCTCGCCCGTGGGGCCGAAGCTTTCCTGTGCCCCAGCAACCGGTGCCCGCGCGGCATCCCGCAGTCGAAGGAACCACCCCGTGAACTCCGCAACGGTGCAGCGCCCCGTGGCCGGACGAGGCGTCACGCTCGTCATGGCCTGTCTGGGCGTCTTCGTCGCCTACCTTCCCGTGACCACCGTGTCGGTGAGCCTGCCGGCGCTCCAGCGGGCGTTGGGCGCCTCGACCTCCCAACTGTCCTGGGTCTCGGATGCGTTCGTGCTGCCGATGGCCGCGCTGATCCTGACCACCGGGGTGTGGGGCGACGTCCACGGCCGCAAGCGGGTGTTCCAGGCGGGCATGTTGTTCTGCGCACTGGGCGCGGCCGTCTCGCTGACCGCGGACTCGGTGCAGTGGCTGTGGGTCGGGCAGGCGGCCTCCGGGCTGGGTGCGGCGGCCCTGCTGCCCACCACGCTGGCCCTGATCAGCCACGCCGTCCCCGACCACCGGGAGCGCGGGAGGTTCATCGGCCTGTGGGCGATGTCCATGCTGGCCTCGCTGGCCCTGGGACCGCTGATCGCCGGGCTGCTGCAGCAGCACGTCGAGGTACGTTGGATCTTCCTCCTGCCCATCCCGGTGTCGCTGGTCGTGCTGGTCGTCGCGGCCTTCCTGCTGCCGGACTCCCGGGCGCCGCACGGCCGGCGGCTCGACTGGCCCGGGCAGATCAGCGCGGCCGTCACGGTCACCGCCGTCGTCTACGGCGTGATCGAGGGCGGCGCCGACGGCTTCGGTACGCCCTCCGTGGTGGCGGCCCTGGTGATCGGCGCCGTGAGCGCGGTCGCGTTCGTCGTCGTGGAGCGTCGCAGCAGCAGCCCGATGCTCGACCTGGCCCTGTTCCGCAGTCCCGCCTTCGCCGCCACGTCGCTGGTCGCCATGATCAGCTTCCTGGGGCTGATCGGCTTCTTCTTCGTCCTGAGCCTGTACTTCGGTCTGGTGCAGCATCTGAGCACGTGGGAGGCCGGGCTGCGGATGGTTCTGGTGTCCGGGACGTCCCTGGTCGTGGGCGTCCCCGTCGGACGGCTGATGCACCGGGTGTCCGCTCGGGTCATGATCACCACCGGCCTGGTGCTGATGGCGGGCGCGCTGCTGTCGCTGATCGGCGTCGACGCGGGCACCTCGTACGGATCGCTCGCCTGGCGCCTGGTCCTGCTCGGCCTCGGCATCGGCGCCGTCCTCACCCCGATGACGGCCTCCGCGGTCTCCTCCGTACCGCACCACCTGGCCGGCATGGCCGCCGCCGGGAACAACGCCTTCCGCCAGCTCGGCGGCGCCCTCGGCCCCGCCGTGCTCGGCGCCCTGCTGACCACCCGCGCCCTCGACGCCCTGCCCGGCCGGCTCGCCGACGCCGGCCTGCCGGCGGAGACCGGCGGCCACGTCCTCGCCGTCGCCCGGGAGCAGGGCCTCGGCGCCGTGGCCGGGCTCGACCTGGGCCCTGCCACCAAGCCGGCCCTGAACGCACTCAGCGGCTCCTTCCTCGACGGCCTCCAGCTCTGCCTGGTCGTGTCGGCCTCGCTCGCCCTGCTGGCGGCCGTCGCCTGCGCCGTCCTCCTGCGGCCGGCCGTGCCCACCGGCCGTCCTGGCGCCGGGGCCCCGGCTCCGCAGACCGCCGCCGTTCCCGTCCCTGTGGGCAGCGCGTCCGCCTAGTACCAACGCCGTTCAACTGAACGGCGTTGGTACCAGCGGCTCCTCCGGCGCCCGTCGTGTCCCGAACTTGGGCCGGCGGGTCGCCGACGTGCCCGCCCGCCGGCGGACGAGGGCTGTGCCCGGCTCAGTGCGACCAGTAGGTGTCCTCGATGTCCGGTCGCAGGGGCGACAGCGGGCGGGCCCGGTCCGGGGCGTACGCGACGTCGCCGCCGCTGACGGACATGGTGAGGGTGACCGTCCGGTCCGGTTCCGGCGAGAGCGCGACCCAGACGGCGATTCCCTCCGAGGTTTCGGCGCTGAGGTAGTCCGGGCCCCGTCCGGGGCGCTCGGGGTCCAGGCCGACGGTTTCTGCCGGAGGCCGCGCAGCCGCCACTCGGCCTCGATGCCGTCCCGCAGCTCCTGCCGATGGGACGCGCTGATCCTGGTACGGGCGGTGAACCGACGGTCGACGGTGGACAGCTTGCTCGGTGTGCCGTCCGGACGCGGCTCGTACCGGCTGACGGTACAGCCCCTGTCGCTCAGCACGAGGTCAGGGCTCAGGCCCCCCAACGTGTCACGGACGGTTCGCTCGCTGAGCGCGTGGAACTGCTCCGGGGTGTGGCGGACGATCTCGGGTCCGGGCTTGGACGCGTAGTCGTCGGCGCCGATGAACCACCATGCGGCGATCTGGAACGCGAACGTCACCCCGATCAGGGCGACAATGATCGCCGCCACCACCAGAGCCGCCTTCACCAACGACTTGCCGAACAACCCCAACCCCCTGCCGTGCGTCGTACCGCCACCGTATGCGCGCGACCCGGCGCGACTCCTGAGCATCCGTACTCAGAAAGGCCACCCGGTCTGAGAGGGCCCCGGGCGGGAGGCGCTGGCCGGGCCACCCGATCGCCGCCCGGCCGCGGCGGAAGCGCAGTACGTCAAGGTGCGGTAGTCGTCACGGACGGCACACTGCACCGGGTGTCGGCCGCCGTACGCGTTCCCCGCGTACGGCGGCCGACGGCGTTCCGGAGCGGTCGCGGGTGGCTGGACCTCGGGCGGGGGTGTCGGGCGGGGCCGTCAGGGCGCCGGGCTCTCCGTGCCCTCGACGTCGGCGAGAAGTTTGCGCAGGAGCCCGTCCAGGGTGGCCCGTTCCTCGCCCGAGAGGGCGGAGAGCAGCGCGGTCTCGTTGGCCGCGTGGTCGGTGAAGGCGGCGTCCACGAGGGTGCGTCCGGCCGTGGTGAGGGTGATGCGGACGCTGCGCCGGTCCGCCGGGTCGGTGCTGCGTTCCACCAGGCCCGCCGATTCCAGCCGGTCGATCCGGCTGGTCATGCCGGCCCGTGACATCAGCAGCAGCGCGGCGAGTTCGGAGGGCATCAGTTCGTACGGCGCGCCGGAGCGGCGCAGGGTGGCGAGGACGTCGAACTCGCCGCGCTGGAGGCCGTGTTGCTTGAACACCTCTTCGACGACCCGGCCCGCGAGCAGCGCGAGGCGGCCGAGGCGGCCGACGGTGCCGACCGCCGCCAGGTCGAGGTCGGGGCGCTCCCGGCTCCACTGGTCGAGCATGACGTCCACGTGATCCATGGGGGCATATTATTCGATGGGAGATAGTTAGACGTAGTACTATCAGCCATGGAACTATCGGAGCGCTCGCTGTGGGGAGAGGCCAATGACGTTGATCGGACCGGAAGCCGTGGTGGTGCGGGGCGACGAAGCCGAGACCGTCGGAATGCTCGGCGGCAAGGGGCGGCTGCTGGCGGACTCCAGCGCCACCGGCGGCGCCCTGAGCACCCTGCGCGTCACGCTGGGGCGCGGCAAGGACGGCGCCACTCCGCACTACCACGGGGGCTCCTCGGAGCTGTTCTTCGTCGTCGACGGCTCCGCCCAGGTGCTGGTCGGGAACGAGGTGGTCACCGCCCGCAGCGGCGACCTCGTGGTGGTGCCGCCCCATCTGCCGCACGCCTTCGCGGCGGCGCCGGACTCCGGGGCCGACCTGCTGATCGTGATAACCCCCGGGGTGGAGCGCTTCGACTACTTCCGCCTGCTGGAGCGCATCCGTGCGGGCGAGGCGACGGTCGAGGAACTGCTCGCCAAGCAGGACCTCTTCGACAACCACTTCCTGGAGTCGCCGAGTTGGCGCGACGCCCGGGAGGAAGCCGCCCGGTCCGAGCCGTAGACCGTCCGGCACCGAGCCCGGCCCGACAACAGGGGAGGAACCCCGTGACCGACACCCGCACCATCACCAACCCGCCCGGCCTGCACGACCCGACGCCGTTCGGCTACAGCCACGCCGCCTCCGCGCCCGGCGAACCGGTGTTCATCGGCGGCCAGTACGCCTCCGACGCCACCGGCCAGGTCGTGCCCGGCGACTTCGCCGCGCAGGTGGAGCTCGCCCTCGCCAACCTGCGCACCGCGCTCGCCGGGGTCGGTCTCGGCTTCGAGCACGTCGTCCGGCTCGGCTCGTACATCGTCGACCACGACCCGGAGAAGCTGGCCGTCCTCGGCAAGGCCCTGGCCGGGGCCTGGGGCGACCGGCTGCCCGCGCAGACGCTCAGCGGGGTCGCCTCGCTCGCCCTGCCGGGGATGCTCTTCGAGATCGACGCGGTCGCCGTCCGGCCGACGGCGGGGGCAGCGGGCTGACCCACCCGCGCGCAGGGGTCCCGCCGGTCGGTGGGACCCCTCGCCGTAGCGCCGCCGTTCGAGCCGGCGCGGACCGCTCGCACGGCCCGGGTCGCCGCGCACGGCCGTCGTTCCACGGTGTCGGGGCCGTCGCCGAGGAACGGCACCCGCAGGACCGGGCCCTCGTCGGTGGCGGCCGTGTCGAGGATCTGGAGCAGGGTCGTCGGCTCGCGGACCGGCTCGTCGACGAGGACGGCCTCGGTCCCGCCCGCCAGGATCGGCAGCCCGGCCCGGCCCGGCCGCCGGGGCGGGTGGCGGGCGTCGGTGAGGCATCCCTCGAAGGCGTCCCGGTTGTGCCCGCCCACCTAGCGCAGGGCGCGCTCCGCTTCCGCCGCCACCGCCGCGGCGACAGCTGCCAGTGCGGGCGAGTCGAGGCGCCACTGCTGCCAGTAGAGCGGAAGCTCGACGGTGCGGCCCGGAAGGAACTGGACCAGCGCGCCTCCGCGCAGCCGGGGCTCGGCCTGACCGTGCGGGACCAGGCCCCAGCCGAGGCCGGCGGTCACGGCATCGGCGAAGCCCTCACTGGACGGGACGTAGTGCCGCCGGCGGCTCGCTCCCCGACCACCCGTCAGTTCGCGGGCGAAAATGTCCTGCAGCTCGTCACGGCGGTCAAAGCAGACCACTGGGGCGTCCGGAAGCAGCAGGGCCGCGTCGCCGTCGAGCCAGCGGGCGGCGAACTGTGGCGTGGCCACCGGGAGGTAGACCATCGCCCCGAGCCGCCGCACCGAGCAGCCGGCCACCGGCTGCGGTGAGGAGGTGACCGCCGCCATCACCTCGCCCGCGCGCAGCAGGGTGGTCGTGTGCGCCTCGTCCTCGCGGCGCAGGTCGACGTGGATCCGAGCGTCCTGCGCGAGGGAGGCCAGTGCGGGCACGAACCAGCTCGCCAGCGAGTCCGCGTTGACCGCGATCGGAAGCCAGGAGGGGCCCGACGGCCCGGCACCCTCTTCGCCCCCGGGCATCCCGAGCGCCTCGCGCGCGTCCCCTTCCAGGCGGGCGAGCTGACGGGCGTAGCGCACCACGACCTGCCCGGAATCGGTCGGCCTCACCGGCCGGGAACGGGTCAGCAGTACCCGCCCGGTGTGCTGCTCCAGCGCCTTGATCCGCTGGCTCACCGCCGAAGGCGTCACGTGCAGGGCCGCCGCGGCGGCGTCGAAGGTGCCCTCGTCGACCACCGCGAGCAGGGTCCGGACCAGGTCGTGGGGCAGCTCAGCCTTCATGGTTGCTAAGGATACGTAAAAATCTTTAGCTGGCCTTGTGTCGCGCCGCCTGCCTACCGTTGCGGCCATGGGAAGCACGCTCACCGCCACCGCCGCCGGCTTCGGGGCCGGCCTGTCACTCATCGTCGCCATCGGGGCGCAGAACGCCTTCGTCCTACGCCAGGGCGTCCGCCGAGAAGCCGTCGTGCCGGTGGTCGCGATCTGCGCGGCCTCCGACGCGGCACTCATCGCCTGCGGCGTGGGCGGGCTCGGTGCACTGATCACGGCATGGCCGACGGCACTGACGGCGGTGCGCGCGATCGGCGCGGCCTTCCTCCTCTGCTACGCCGTGATCGCCGCGCGCCGCGTCTTCCGAGCCTCCAGCCTGGAAGGCGGCGGACCAACGGTCCACTCCGGCCGCCGTGCGGTACTCAGCTGCCTCGCGATGACCTGGCTCAACCCCCACGTCTACCTCGACACGGTGCTCCTGCTCGGCGCCATCGCGGCCACCCACGGCACGCTGCGCTGGCAGTTCGCGCTCGGCGCCGCGCTGGCCAGCCTGTGCTGGTTCGCCGCGCTGGGGTTCGGCGCCCGCCTGCTCACCGGATTCTTCCGCCGCCCCTCGTCCTGGCGCGTCCTGGACGCCCTGGTCGCAACGACGATGCTGTTCACCGGCCTGTCCCTGGCCGCGGGCGCCTGACCGGTTCGAATCCGGAGCCCTGCGCGTGCGGGGCGATGTACCCGGCCCTGACCAGCAGCTCAACCCTGTCGAGTGCGGCCTGCGTGGAATCGATCAGCTCGCGGTCCCCCTTGGTGATCCGCAGCCGCATGGCTTCTTGCAGATGCGTCCGGGCATCCGCGAGGTCGCCGCGCTCCATCAGGTGCTTGCCGATGTGCTGGAGCGCGAAGTCCAGGAGTTCCGGGTGCCGGCTTCGTGTGCTGGTCAGCGCGCTGCGGTAGAGCGCGTCCGCGGTCTGCACGTCGCCGGCGTAGCGGTGCGCGTCGGCGAGGTTGAGTCCGGTGGCGACGACCGCCCGGGTGTTGCCCATCATTGCGGCAAGGTCGAGCGACTGCCGGAGGCTCGTCCGGGCTTCCTCGTGGTCGCCCAGGCACATCTGGCCGATGCCGATCCACCTGGTCAGGAGGCGGACACGAGCGGGGTCGGTCTCCTCGGGCAGGGCCCGCAGTTCCTCGTGGAGCCGGCCGACCGCGCTGGTCAGCTCGTCGCGGTCGGTGGGGACCATCCGCAGGTTGTCGTCGTGGGTGATGAGGTGATCCAGCATTGGCCCTCCGTCGTTCGGTTCTGCGCGTCCTGGCTACAGCTGGTCGGTCTGGTGGTGCAGGCCGGCCAGCTGCTCCACGCCGCGGGGGGAGAGAAGTGCTCACGCAGGAGTTCGCGTTCGCGCATGAGGTAGCGCACGGCGGGCAGGCCCTCGTCGTAGGCGCTCTGGAAGCTCGCGCGCACGTCGGGCGATCAGCGGTGCGACCGGGTGTGGCACCTCCCCGGCGAAGGGTCAGTGCCTGAGTGTCACCGAGGCCGAGAAGGCAGCGCTGAACGAGATGCTCGACACCTGGGCGTAGCCGTCGAGGGGGCCTGCCCGGAGCCGAGGGGCAGGCGGCAGGCCCGGTTGAGTTCCGGCGCCGTCAGGGGCGGGGCGCCTTCACGCCGTGGACGGCGGCGTACTCGGCGGCGAGCCAGGGGCCGAAGTCGTCGACGAGCACGGTGAGGGCGGCCCGGTCGGCGGTGGTGGCGGCGGTGCGGGCGACGGTGACGGCCAGGCGCGCCTGGGCGGCCCGCTCGGGGTAGTAGCCGGCGAAGACCTCGGCGGAGGCGGCGAGGTCGCTGGTCCAGCCGCCCCAGCGGGGCATGACCAGGGTGAGGCAGGTGCGGACGAGATGGCGGGAGACGGCGCGGGCGAGGCGGCGCAGTTCGGCCTCGGGGTCGGCGGCGGGGTCGGTGTCGGCGGCGGCCAGGCGTTCGCGCCAGCGCGGCAGGAACAGGGCGAGGTCGCCGTTGGTCTCCCGGGCGAGCAGCGGGGTGGGGCGGTAGCGGGGGAGCCGGGCGGCGAGGTCCTCGCCGAGCAGCGGGGTGCAGAGACAGGCGACGAACCAGCCGAGATCGTGGCGTTCGAGCTCGCTCAGCAGGGTGTCCGTGCCGGCGAGCACCACGCCGACCCCGTCCACCTGCGCGAACTCTCCGTCGAGCGCGGCTTCGAGGGCGTCCGCCCCGGCCCGGTCCGCGGCGGTGGGCTCGTGGTGCAGGGCGAGCAGCAGGTCGAGGTCGGAGACGCCGGGGGTCGCGGTGCCGCGCGGGACGCTGCCGTAGAGGTAGGCGCTGTGCAGCCGGTCGGGGCCGAAGGCCGCGGCGATCCGCTCGCGGGCGGCGGCGACCACCGGCGCGAACGCGGGCGGCACGCGGTCCAGCGAGCCCTCCCGTGCGATGCAGCCGTCCCGGTCCAGTCCCTGAGTGGTGGTCATGGGGGTACCATGCCCCGCCCCCACCCGTGGTGACCAGCGATTATCCGGCGGCCCGGCGGATTGTCAGTGGGGCGTGCAAGCATGCGACGCACACGAACACGAGAGGCGTGAGGGGATCGGCATGGGCACCTGGGACATCGGGCACTTCGACAACGACTCGGCGGCGGATTTCGGCGGCGGTCTGGACGACGCGGCGCCGGGCGAGCGCGAGGCGCTGCTCCGGTCCGCGCTGCTGTGCGCCGTCGGGGCGGAGGAGTTCCTGGATTCCGACGAGGCGGTGGAGGCGGTCGCCGCCGCCGCGCTGGTGGCGGCGCAGTGCCCGGGCGGGGCGGCGGTGACCACGGCCTACGGGCCGAAGGAGCCGATACCGCCGCTCGCCGCCGAGCTGCGCCCGCTCGCGGTGGCGGCGCTCGACCGGGTGCTGGCGGCAGAGTCGGAGCTCGCGGAACTGTGGGACGAGACGGAGAGCGGTCCGGCCTGGCGCGAGGGCATCAGGGAGCTGCGGGCGGTCCTGGCTGCGGCGTCGTCGGCCGCGCCGGTGGCCGGGAGCTGAGCGGGCCCGGGGCGATCGGCCGTCACGTGCGGGCCGCCGTCCACCAGTAGCCGAGCGCGGTGAGGCTGGTGGCGGCGCCGAGCAGGCAGACGGCCGTCCAGCCGCCGTGGTCGTAGACGACGGTGGACAGGATCGCGCCCGCGCCGCACCCGGCGGAGTAGAGCAGCATGTAGCCGGCGGTCAGGCGGCTCCACGCCTCGGGGCGGAGCTGGTAGAGCAGGTGCTGGTTGGCGACGTGGAGGGACTGCAGGCCGTAGTCGATCACCACCATGGCGAGCACCAGCCACCAGACCGAGTGCGGCAGCAGTGCGGCCGGGAGCCAGCCGACCAGCATGGCCACCAGGCCGATTCCGGCGGTGCGTTCGGCCCGGCCGCGGTCGGCCTGACGGCCGGCGTACCCGGCTCCGAGTGCTCCGGCGGCGCCGGCGAGGCCGAAGAGCCCGATCTGGGTGTGGCTGAGGTTGAACGGCGGTGCGGCGAGCGGGAGCACCATCGGGGTGAGCAGCACGGTGACGGAGGTGAAGCCGAGCAGGGCGAGGACGGCCCGGGTGCGGAGCACGCGCTCCTGGGCGAAGAGCGCGAACACCGAGCCGACCAGGCGCGGGTAGCCGATCCGCTCGGCCGTGCGGTGCCGTTCGGAGGGGACGGCGGCCGCGACGGCGAGGGCCATGGCGGCGGTCGCGACGGCGGAGACGAGGTAGACGGCCCGCCAGCCGGCCAGGTCGCCGATGGTTCCGGCGACGGTTCGGGCGAGCAGGATGCCGATCACGATGCCGCTGGTCACGGTGCCGACCACCCGGCCCTGGTCGGCCGGGGCGGCGAGTTGGGCGGAGTGGGCGACGACCACCTGGGCGACGACCGCGAGGACGCCGACGGCGGCCATCGCGGCGAGCAGCAGCGGAGCGGAGGGGGCGAGTGCGACGGCGACGAGGGCGAGGACGGACAGGCCGAGCTGGGAGGTGATCAGGGTGCGGCGGTTGACGAGGTCGCCGAGCGGCACGAGCAGCAGCAGGCCCAGGGCGTAGCCCGTCTGGGTGAGGGTGCCGACCAGGCCGATGGTCGCCGGGTCGATGCCGTAGTCCCGGGCGATCAGGTCGAGCAGTGGCTGCGAGTAGTAGACGTTGGCCACGGCGAGGCCGCAGGCGACGGAGAGCAGCCAGGCGACGGCCGGTGACAGGCCGCGCGACGGGGCTCCGCCGGGGATGCCTGGCGTGTCGGCCGTGACAGCCGTGTCGGCCGGGGCGGAGGCGGTTGTGCGGGCGGGAGAGGTCATGGGCGGGGCTCCCTCGAAGGGCACGGTGGTTTCAAAGTGCTACCGCGACACCATGGCATAGCCTGGTTTTAATAAGCAACCACGCCCTGGTCGGTAGGCTGGGCGCCGACCGGTGAGGGCTGAGGGCTGAGAGGTGGGAGAAGTGCCGAAACGCACCACGCACGAGGAATCGGCCTGCCCGGTCGCTCGTCCGCTCGACGTCGTCGGCGACGGCTGGACGCTGCTGATCGTCCGTGACGCCTTCGACGGGCTGAGCCGCTTCGGGCAGTTCCAGCGGAACCTCGGCCTGGCCAAGAACATCCTGTCGACCCGCCTGGCCAACCTGGTCGCCAACGGCGTGTTCGACCTCGCGCCGGCCGCCGACGGCAGCCCGTACCAGGAGTACGTGCTCACGGAAAAGGGTCGCGCGCTGTTCCCGGTGATCACGGCGCTGCGCCAGTGGGGTGACCAGTGGTTCTTCGAGCAGGGCGAGCCCCGGGCGCGACTGGTGGACCGTGATTCCGGCGCGCCCGTCGCGCCGGTCGAGGTGCACGCGGCGGACGGCCGGGTGCTGGGCCCCGAGGACACAAGGGTGCTGCTGCCCTGACGTGCGCCGCCGCCACCGGGCGGGCGGCAGCCGGAGGAGGGGAGCGGGCGGGCGCCGGGTCGGCCGCCGTTTCGCGGACGGCCGGGCCTGGCGCGTTCGGCTCGGCGAGCCCTGTCGTCGGCTTCCGGCCGCTCCCGCTGCCCCGTGCGCCACGCCCGCCGTCCCGTGCGCCACGCCCGCCGTCCCGTCCGTCGCGACAGCAGGTGTGCGGGTCGTCGCCGAGCGTGTCCGCCGGTCGTCGGTCACCCTGGAAACCTCACCGGGCGTCGGCCGGGCGCCGGCCGGGAGTTCGATCGGGCCGATCGAGCCCAGGCCGGCCCCGGGCCCCGGAGTGGCCCGCGAGCGACGAGGAGGCGGCATGCAGCAGCCCACCACCCGGGTCGCGGGCCCGCCCGGCGCCGTCCGCGGCTGGCTGGAGGCGCTCGCCGTCGTGCTGGCCGGACTCGTCGCGATGGCTGCGGTGGCCGCGCTCGGCCTCTGGCTGGCCGGCGCCGACGACCTCCCGGACGGCGGCTTCCCCGCCGTGCTGGCCGCGACGCTCGCGCTCGCGGTCGGGGGAACCGTCCGACTCGACGGCGGCGCGGGAGACTTCGCGGCCGTCGGGGCCGGGATCAGCGCGATGCCGCTGGGTGTCTCGGTGGCCGGAGCGGTCGCGATGGCCGAGGTGTTCCTGCGTGGGCTGCGCTTCCGTGCGGTCGCGAGCGGCGGTGAACTGCTCGGGCGGATCGGCCGGACGGTGCTGCTCTGGGCACTCGCCCTGGTGCTGCTGACCCTCGGCGCCCGGCACAGCTTCGTCGTCCCGCTCGGCGGTGACCTGGCGGAGTCGATCGGCGGAGCGCTCGGGCTGACCCCGGAGGTCGGCTTCCACGCGGACGGCCCGACCACCGTCGGCATCGGGCTGGCCTGGCTGCTGCTGGTGCTCGCGCTCACCTTCGCGGTGTCCCGGCGGGCCCCGCTGCCGCCCGCGCTGGTGCGCCACCAACTCGCCGTCCGCCCGGCCGCCTCGGCGCTCTGGATGGTCCTGCTGGCGTACCTGGCGATCGGTGCGGTGGCCGGGGTGCTGACCGCGATCGTGCACGGCGACGCCCGACAGACCCTGGCCGTGGTGCTGCTCGCGCTGCCGAACCTGGCCTGGCCGGCCTTCGGCCTGGGACTCGGGGCCGAGTGGCACGGCCGACTGGTCGGTACGCTCGGCCTGCCCGTCCCCAAGGCACTCAGTGCCGTGCTGCGCGCCCCCGAAGGCGGGCAGGCGACCGTCGACCTCGGCACCCTCGCCGAGCAGGGTGCCGCCAGCTGGTGGCTGCTGCCGCTGGCCGCCGTCCTGCTGCTCGCGGCCGCCTTCCTGGCGGCCCGCCGCGCGCCGCGCACCGTCCGGCTCCGACAGCACGCGGTCCGGTTCGCGCTCGCTACCGCCGTCACCATGCTGCTGGTGGGTCTGTGGAGCCGGGTGGACGCCGCCTACGGGCTCTCCGTGCTCGGCGTCGGCCTCGGCCAGGGCGGTCTGGGTGACCTGCTGGGCGCCGTGCTCGGCGCCGACAACCCGCTGGCCGCGCTGGGCGGCGGCAGCCTCACCCTGCGCCCGGTGCTGTGGACGGCGGTGCCGCTCGCGGCGGGCTGGGGTCTGCTGACCGGTGCGCTCGGCGCCCTGCTCGCCACCCGGGTGCGACACCGCGGCGAGCTGCCGGCGGATCCGCCGTGACGGGCGCCGGGCGAGGAGCGCGAAAGCGAGGGGCGGCTATCTCGGTGGCGAGGGGGCGCAGGGTGAGGTGAGGGGCGCAGAGTGAGGCGAGGGGGCGCGGGGTGAGGGGCCACGTGGACC
The DNA here is from genome assembly GCF_053611565.1 of Kitasatospora sp. NPDC054795. Classification (NCBI taxonomy): domain Bacteria; kingdom Bacillati; phylum Actinomycetota; class Actinomycetes; order Kitasatosporales; family Streptomycetaceae; genus Kitasatospora; species Kitasatospora sp. NPDC054795. The sequence continues at coordinate 19,364 of NZ_JBSHAP010000042.1, read as the reverse complement.
GGCTCAGAACAGCCGGTGGCCCTGCACCCACATGGTCTTCCGCCCGTCGGTCCGGATCAGCCGCAGCTTCTTGATGCCGTCGTGCACGCTCGCGCTGAACAGCAGCGAGGGGCCGACGATCACGCCCGCGGCGGCCAGGGCGAAGAGCATGCCGATGTTGTCGACCGCCTGGTCGTCGCCCTCCTCGACGGTTTGGCCGCCCAGCTGGATCAGCAGGGGGACGGTGACCAGCAGCGAGAGCACCAGCAGCCAGCCCAGCGCCTGGTGGACCCGCCGCTTGACCCGCGCCCTGGTGGCGGTCTCCACCCGGACGGAGAAGGAGCGCCGGCAGCGCGGGCAGATGACGCCGATCTCCCGGCCGCCGCCGGTGGGCCGGGGCGAGCCGCCCTCCGGCAGGTGCGCGATGCTCCAGTTGACCTTCGTCACGGCGGACTGGTGCTCGACGCTCACCCGGCAGCCGAGGCTGACGACGTACCGGTCGCTGATCGGGATCCTGACCACTGCTGCCACCCCCCAGCCTCCGCGACCGTCGCGGGGTAGGCGGATCGTAGCCCGTCCGGAGGGCCTCGAAACTGCTGGCGAGGCGTCAGAAAGCATCGGCCAGAAGGATGATGGCCGCGGGGACGGCCTGACCGAGTGCGCCGCGCCACAGCTTTGGTTCCGAGGTGAACAGGGTGATCCCGCCCGCGACCATGAACGCGGCGACGTAGAGCACCACCGGTCGCCCGGCCCCCGGGTGCCCGGCGTGCAGCAGGACCAGTCCGGCGACCAGGCCGAGTGCCAGGAACAGGTTGTAGAAGCCCACGTTGACGCGCCAGAGCCGGACCTCCGGGGCGTCCGCCGTGCTGCCGGTCAGTACGCGGCGCACCCGTGGGTGTCCGTACAGGAAGCTCTCCAGCGGCCACACGATCAGGTGGATCGCCGCGGCGACCACGGCGAAGACCTGGCTCACGGCGTTCATGGCGGACGGCTCCCTCCTGGCGGAGCGGCGGAGGCGGGTGGGCGGTGACGGTGGCTGGACGGTGACGCCGGGCGGCCGGAGCGGCCGGATCGACCCGGACGGGCGGCCGCGGCACCGCGGGCGGGCCGTTGCCCGCGCAGCGTCGGCGGCGGGTCGTCGAGGTGGGCCCGGGCCGGTCCGATCGGGGGCGATCCGGTGCCGGTGACCCGTGCGAGGGGCGGCGCGGCGGGTGCGCCGGGGCGCTTTCCCATGGTGCGCATTCTATCGCCGGTGCGGTCGCCGCGGCGGTCGAAGAGCCCTTCCGGAGTGCGGGATTGGACTGGACCACTGCCTCCGTGCACCACTATCGTTCGGCGTGCCCGCGGATCGCGCGCCGCCGGAACGCATCGCGCGTCGCCGGAAGTCGTCGAGTGCTTCGGAACGGAACCCATGAGCATCTGGCCGCAGTTGCGAAGATCCAGGACCGTCCGGGCCGGGCGGGCCACCGGCCGGGTGCTGCGCTGCGGCCTGATGGACACCATGCTCGCCGACCTCGCCGTCTCGGTCGCGCTCTGCTTCGAGCACCCGCTGGACGACGACCGGCTCGCCGCCGGGCTGGCCCGTGCGCTGGAGCGGGTGCCGGTCTTCGCCGGACGCCTGCGCACCGTCGAGGGCGTCCTGGAAGTGGTCTGCGACGACACCGGCGTGCCGTTCGAGGTCTACACCGTGGAGGGCACGCTCGCCGAGGCGATGGGCCGGGTGACGGCGCCCGGCTCCGAACTGGTCGCCCCGCTGGACGCCCGCGCCGCGCGCGACGGTGGCGTCCCGCTGCTCACCGTACGGGTGACCCGCACGGCCGACGGCGGCACGGTGCTCGGCTGCTCCTGGCACCACGCGATCGGTGACCTGCACAGCTTCATGCTGCTGCTGCGGGCCTGGTCCGCGGCGGTCGAGGGGGAGCCGCTGCCCGAGGCCGAACTCGTCGACGACCAGGACGAGTTGCTGGCCGATGTGCTCCCCGTCGAGGACTGCGGCCGGCCCGGCTTCCGGCTGCCCTCGGCGGAGGAGGCGGAGCTGCTGGCCCGCGAGGTGGCGGCCGGGCCGCGCGCCAACCGGCTCGTCCAGATCGCCTTCACCGATGCCGAACTGGCCCGGATGTGCGAGAAGTTCGGTGCGGCGGCCGGGCGCCGGCTCTCCTCCGGGGACGTGCTCTGCGCCCACCTCCTGAGCACCCTGCGGGAGCTGGACGGGGACGAGGCCGAACGGATGCTGACGGTGCCGGTCAACGTGCGCCGCTGGCTGGGTCTGTCGCCCGCGCTGATGGGCAACCTGCTGAGCGAGGTCCATCTGCCGCACCGTCCCGAGGACGGGCCTGCGGTGCTGGCGGGCGCGCTGCGCACGGCGCTGGAGGAGTTCCCCGCCGCGCACCTCAACCTCCGCGCCAACCTGTGGTTCCTGGCGACCCTCGGCCGCGCGCGGCTGCGCGACTGCGTGCCGCTGGGCTTCGACCCGGCGGCACGCCGGTTCAGCTTCTCCAACTGGAGCGGCTTCGGCGCCTATGCGGTGGGCTTCCAGGGGAGGCGCCCGGTGCTCTTCAGTCCGGCCGCCAACTATCCGATTCCCTGGGTCTGCTGGACGGTGGAGGGGTTCCGCGGCGAGGGCCGGCTGGCCACCGTGGTGCTGCCGGCCCGGCTCGCCGCCCGGGTACGCGGGGCGGAGGGCCGGGCGGCGTTGCACCGCTACCGGCGGGCGGAGGATCGGCCGCCCGCGTCGGCGGCCGTCCTGCCCAAGGTGATCTAGGTGATCCGGGGTCTGTCCTGAAGGACTACTGGAAGGACTGCTCGATCGCCGTCCACAGGCCGAGCCGGGCGCGCAGCGCGGTGCGGACCGTCTCGGCGCAGGAGTCCCACTTGTCCTGGTCGTCGCCGCACAGGTCGATCAGCATCTGCATCGCCATCGGGGTGTGCTGCTCGCCGTCGACCTCGATGTGACGGGCCAGGTAGTCCTTGAAGACGGTGAGTGCGCCCTCGGGGTCGTCGATCCGGATGACCTGGGCGAACATGTCCGGGATCAGGTCCTCGCGGCCGAAGGCGAAGGCGGCGGCCCGGCAGTGCACCGGCGCGTTCTCCACGATCGACCAGGTGGTGGAGGTGAAGTCGAGGGCGGCCTGCGGAACTTCGGCCTTCTTCAGGGCCTCCGGAACGGTGCTGCCGGCGCCCAGCAGGGTCAGGAACTCCTCGATCGGGCGCGGGTCGGCACCGGCCAGCCGCATGCCCTCCACGTACAGCTCGAAGTGGCTGGTGTAGCCCTCGCCGAGCTCGTCGCTCTCCTCGACGAGGACGATCTCGTTGATCAGTCGGCGGCTGGCGGTCGGGCCGTTCGGGACCCACGGGACGTCCACACAGGTGAGGTCGCGCTGGAGGCTCTTGAGCAGCGACATGAAGTCCCAGACGGCGAACACGTGGCTGCCGAGGAAGGTGCGGACGCGCTCGATGCCGGTGAGCGAGCGGTACACCGTGTGCTCGACGACCTCGCGGCGCAGCGGGTCGATGGCCTGCTGAAGGCTGCTCAGGCCGGGGTGCGAACGGTCCCAGTGGTAGCGGTTCGTGGACAATGCGACTCCTTGGTGGGCTCGTTGGGCAGTCAACGGGTCTACGGGGGTCTTGCGCGATCATCGTACGGTTTCTGGCGCGTACTCGTCAGTGATCTTTGTGATTCGATGCCGAACAGTTCGTGGGCGGGTGCGGTCAGCGGTGCTTCAGCACGAGGCCGAGCGCGTGCCGCAGCTGCTCGCGACCGGGCTGGACGGCGCGGTCCAGGGCCGGGGCGAAGGGCAGTACGGCGCCGTCCGGGCGGGTGATCCGGCGGGGCGGGGCGATCAGGCGCATCTCCTCGGCGGCGGTGGCCAGCACCTCGGCGCCGAAGCCGCAGCTGCGGTTGGAGTCGTCCAGGACGACCAGACGCCCGGTGCGCTCCAGCGAGTCGGCGAGCGCCTGCCAGTCGAAGGGGTACACCGTGCGCGGGTCGAGGACCTCCACCGAGACGTCCGGCGCCAGCTCCTCGGCGACCGCGAGGGCGTCGTGCACCAGGTGCCCGAGGGCGACCACGGTGACGTCGGTGCCCGGCCGGTGGATCCGGGCCCGGCCGAGCGGGACGGGCACGAGGTCCCAGGTGACGGTCTCGCGCACCGGCATCGCGGCGGCGGGCGCGAATACCACGACCGGGTCCGGGTCGCGGATCGCCGAGCGCAGCAGCCCGTAGGCGTCGGTCGGGGTGGCGGGCACCACGGTCTTCACCCCGGCGTGCGCGAACAGGCTGTACGGATGGTCGGAGTGCTGCCCGGCCCAGCCGTCCCGGGAGCCCGAGCCGGGCACCAGGCAGGTCAGCGGGACGGCCGCCTGGCCACCGGTCATCAGCGAGAACTTGTGTGCCTGGTTCACGAGTTGCTCGAAGACCAGGAACAGCAGGGACGGGATCTGGAACTCCAGCACCGGACGCCGGCCGGCCAGCGCGGCGCCGACCGCCATCGAGGTGAAGGCCTGTTCGGACAGCGGGGTGTCGACGATCCGCCCCGGCCCGAAGCGGTCCAGCAGGCCGAGGGTCGGCCCGGCCAGACCGGCGCCGATGTCCTCGCCGAAGACGCAGACCGCCGGATCGGCGGCGAGTTCGTCGGCCAGTGCCCGGTTGAGCGCCTTGGTGTACGAGAGCCTGGTCACGCGGTCACCCCCGCCCGGGGCCGCAGCCCGTCGGCGTACAGGTGGTCCAGCGCCCCCGCCGGGTCCGGGTGCGCCGAGGCGAGCGCGAACTCCTCGGCGGCGGAGAGCTGTTCGGCCACCGCGCGGTCCAGGCCGGCGACCGTCGCGGGGTCGAGCAGGGCGGCGGCCCGGGGGAGCGGGTCGCGCTCGCGCCAGGCCCCGACCTCCTCCGGGGAGCGGTAGCGCAGTTTCATCCGGCGTTCCATGGTGTGGTGGCCCTCGTAGCGGTAGGTGCGGCAGGCCAGGAAGCCGGGGCCGCGGCCGGTGCGGGCCCGTTCGACGGCGCGCAGCGCGGCGGTGCGAACCGCCTCGGTGTCCATGCCGTCCACCTCCTCGGCGGGGATGCCGAAGGCGGCCGCCCGGCCGGTGGCGCTGCCCGCGACGGCGGTGGCGGCGGGCAGGGTGGTGGCGTAGCCGTTGTCCTCGCAGACGAACAGCACCGGCAGGCGCCACATCGCGGCGAGGTTGAGCGACTCCAGCAGGACGCCCTGGTTGAGCGCGCCGTCGCCGAAGAAGGCCACCGCGACCGGGGTCCGGCCCGAATCGGGCCGCCCGGCGACGGGACCGTCGGCTGTCACCCGTTCGGTCGCCGACCGTTCGAGGGAGGAAGCGGCCAGGGCCGCCCAGGCGGCGCCGACGGCGATCGGGGCGCCGGCGCCCACCATGCCGTTGGCGCCGAGGATGCCCAGCGAGAAGTCGGCGGCGTGCATGGAGCCGCCCCGGCCGCCGTTCGATCCGTCGACCCGCCCGAGGAGCTCGGCGAGCAGCCGGTGCGGGGCGGTGCCCCTGGCGAGCACGTGGCCGTGGCCGCGGTGGGTGCTGGCGAGCCGGTCGTCGGGGCCGAGCGCCGAACAGACGCCCACCGCGACGGCCTCCTGCCCGATGTACGGGTGGATGCCGCCGGGGATCGCGCCGGATTTCACCAGGCCGAGCGCCAGCTCCTCGAAGCCGCGGATCAGCCGCAGCATCCGGTAGCGCTCGGCGGGGGTGTCCAGCGGGGCGGGGCGGGCCTGCGCACCGGGGCGGGCCTGCGCGCCGAGGCCTTCCGGCGGCCCGGCGCTCTCGTCGGTCGTGCGTGCGGGAGCGGTCACGGCCGTCCCCGCCAGACCGCCGGGCAGAACAGCGGGTCCGCGTAGTCCGGCCGGTCGTCGTCCGTGCGGCGCACCAGCACGTCGTGGTTGTACACCACCGGCTCGCCGTCCGGCCGGTCGTGCCGGCGGTACTCGTTGGCGCTGTCCTGGAGGTGCAGCGAGATCGCCCGGCGCGGGTGGGAGGCCAGGTTGGGGCCGCTGCCGTGGTAGGTGCGGCAGTGGTGGAAGGACATGTGGCCGCGCGGGATCAGCATCGGCACCTTCCGCACCCACTGCCCGTTGTGAGCGGCGTTGGCGGCCAGGATGTCCTCCAGCTCGGAGCCGTCGCGGTCGGCGAAGTGCCGGGTGGAGTCCTCGCCGGAGGGCAGCTCCTGCCAGCGGTGGCTGCCGTCGATCATGGTGATGGTGCCGTTCTCCTCGCGGCAGTCGTGGAACGGGATGAAGGCGGTGAGCATCTCGTCCGAGGTGCAGGTCTGCCAGTAGTGCTTGTCGAAGTGCCACGGCACCCGGTTGCTGGGCTCCTCGGGCACCGGGGGCTTGTAGATGAGCGTCGACTGGAAGATCCGGATCTCCTCGGTTCCGGCGAGCAGCGCGGCCACCGCGCCGATCAGCGGCTTGCGCAGGATCGCGCCGATCGCGTCGCTCTCGTAGTGCACGTAGTCGTTGTGCCGCTGGACCGGCCCGTCCTCGGGCCGCCAGGAGGCCAGCCGGGGCGGGCGGGCGGGCAGCTCGCGGTCGCGGTGGCCGGCGTAGTACAGCTCGGTGGCGGCCTGGAGGGTGTCCAGTTCCTCGTCACTGAACAGCCTGCGGGAGAGGTACCAGCCGTGCTCGCGGTAGTGCGCCACCTCGTCGGGGGTGGGCAGCAGGGCGAGCTCGGCCTCGGTGAGCCGGAACTCGGAGGCTGCGGCCATCGGGAGGGCCTCCTTCGGATGTGCGGGGGAGGGCCGGTCGTCGGCGGTGGGCCGGGCGACGGCTGCGGGCCGGTCGTCGGCGGTGGGACTGTGCCGTTCGACGGCCTCGTAGAGGGCCTTGATGTTCGCGGTGCCGAAGGTACCCGCTCCCTGCCGCTCGATCAGTTCGAGGAAAAAGGTGCGCCGGGGGTGTGTCGAACGGGCGAAGATCTGGAACAGCTGGCCGCCGTGGTCCTGGTCGACCAGGACGTGCAGGTCGCGCAGGGTCGCCACCGGGATGGCCGTCCCGCCGAAGCGCTCGGTCAGGGCGTCGAAGTAGGCGTCCGGCGTGGTCAGGAACTCCACGCCGCGCTCCCGGGCGGTCCGGACGGCGCCGGTGATGTCGCGGGTGCTGAAGGCGAGGTGCTGGACGCCGGCCCCGCCGTGGGCGGCGAGGAACTCGTCGATCTGGCCGGGGCGGCGGGTGGTGTCGGGCTCGATCAGGGTGAAGGTGACGCCGCCGGAGGCGCTCTGCACCACCTTGGAGTCCATCGCCTGCTCGCCGACCTCGATGTACTCCTCGAAGATCGTGCGGAAGCCCAGGGCCGTCTCGCAGAACCGCACGGCGTCCGCGAGCGTGCCGGCCGGCAGGCAGATCGCGACGTGGTCGAGGTCCTCCAGCAGGCGGGGCTCCGGGGTGGGCCCGGCGTCCGGCAGCGCCACCAGGCGCAGTGCGGTGTCGCCGAAGCCCTCGATCAGGGCGCCGGCCCGGTCGAGCACCCGGGCGCCGTGCCGCTCGGCCCGTTCCAGCGCGGCCGCCGGGTCGGCGCAGCCGAGCGCGAGGACGGCGACGCCGTCCCCGTGCCGGGCGACGTACTCGGCCACCGGGTGCTCCGGGTCGGGGGCGGAGGTCAGCAGCAGCCGGATGGTGCCCTGGCGCAGCCCGACGGTGCGGGCGCCGTCGGGCGCGGTGGCCGGGGCGTCGACGGTGAAGCCGTGGTCGGCGCGGAGTCCGGCCGCGGTCTTGTCGGCGTCCGCGCAATGGAACTCGACGTGGGTGATGGTCTGGATGGACAACGGGATCTCCCCCCGGAGGGAACGGTGGATCGGGGATCGGCGCGCGGGCCACCGCGCGGCGGTGGGCGGCGGGCGGGCGCTGACGGGCGGCGGCACCCGGCCGGCGGCGCGCGGGCCACCGCCAGCGGGCGGCCACTGTCGGGCGACCGCTACGGGGCGACCGCTATCGGGCTGCCCGGGTGGAGGCCGGGCCGAGGATCAGGCTGAGGTTGTGGCCGCCGAAGGCGAAGGCGTTGCTCAGCGCGGCGCGCACCGGGGCGGATCGGGCGGCGCCCCGGACGTGGTCCAGGTCGCAGGCCGGGTCGGGGTCGGTCAGGTTGAGCGTCGGCGGCAGCGTCCCCCGCGCCACCGCCAGGGCGGTCACCGCCGCTTCCAGCGCGCCCGCGGCGCCGAGGAGGTGGCCGGTGGCGCCCTTGGTGGAGCTGACCGCGGGCGGCTGCGCGCCGAAGACGGCGCGCAGCGCGGCGGTCTCGGCCACGTCACCGAGCTTGGTGCCGGTGCCGTGGGCGTTCACGTAGTCGATGTCGCCCGGGGCCAGGCCCGCGTTGGCGAGCGCGGCGCGCATCGCGTCGGCGGCGCCGGTGCCGTCGGGGCGGGGCATGGTCGGGTGGTGGGCGTCGGTGGAGGCGCCCCAGCCGAGGACGTCCGCGTACCCGGCGGCACCTCGGGCCTCGGCGTGCTCGGCCCGCTCCAGGACCAGGACGGCGCTGCCCTCGCCCAGTACGAAGCCGTTGCGGCGGGTGTCGAAGGGCCGGCTGGCCTGCTCCGGCTCGTCCCAACCCTGTGCCAGGGCACGGGCGTTGGTGAAGGCGGCGGCGATGGTCGGGTGCAGTGAGGACTCGGTGCCGCCGCACACCACCACGTCGGCGTCCCCGGCCCGGATCAGCCGCAGCCCCTCGGCGATCGCCTGGGCGCCGGCCGCGCAGGCCGTCACCACGGCGGAGCTGTAGCCCCGGATGCCGTGCTTGATGGCGATCCGGGCGGCGGCCATGTTGGAGAGCATCCCGGGCAGCAGGTACGGGCTGACGCCGGGCCGGCCGCGTTCCAGCCGGCGGTGCGACTGCTGCTCGAAGGTCTCCAGTCCGCCGCCGCCGGTGGCCAGGACCACGGCGGTGCGGTGCGGGTCGGAGTCCCGGCCGACGGCCAGGCCGGCGTCGGCGAGCGCGTCGTCGGCGGCGGCCAGGGCGAGCAGCACGAAGCGGTCCACGCAGCGGGTCTCGGTGGGCGGCAGCACCTCCCGGCCGTCGACGGCGGGGGCGATCCCGGCGGCGGGCAGCCAGCCGTGCGCGGGGTGGTCCTCGGGGACGGCCCGCAGGCCGGAGCGGCCGGTGACCAGCGCCTGGAACACCTCGGCGGGTCGGCGGCCGAGCGGGGAGACCAAGCCGATGCCGGTGACGACGGCACCGGGACGCGGGCTCATGCGCGGACCTCGTTCAGCTCGGGGGTCGCCTCGCGCGACGCGCACCTCTCGACGACGCGTTCGCTTCGCTCGTTCATGCGCCCACCGCCGCGAGGTGGATCTCCCGCAGCAGGACCTTGCGGACCTTGCCGGTCGGGCCGAGCGGGATGTCGTCGGGTGAGACCACCAGCACCTTGCGGACGGTCGCGGCGGCGGCCTCGTCCAGGGCGCCGACGACCGCGGAGGTGCGGTCGACGGCCGGGTCGGCGTCCGCGGCGAGGAGCAGCAGCACGTCGGTGACCACGCGTTCGCCGTCCCGTACCGCGACCACTGTGCAGTCCAGCACGTCCGGGCAGGCGGCCAGCACCCGTTCCTCCGACATGGCGGTGAACAGCCGCTTGCCGCCGTCGAGTTCGACCGAGTCGACGGCCCGGTCCACGTGGTAGTAGTAGCCCTCCTCGTCCCGGTACATCAGGTCCCCGGTGAGGAAGCGGCCGCGCAGCCGGGTGCGGAAGGTGGTGGCCGAGTCGTTCCAGTAGCCGAGCGCCAAGGTGGGTGAGGCGGTGGCGAGTTCACCGACCTCGCCGGGGCCGAGCGGCTCGCCGTCCGGGCCGACCACCTCGCAGTCGACGAAGGCGTGCGGGCGGCCGACGCAGCGGCCGTAGCGCTCGGTGCCGGGGCCGTGGGTGATGAAGAAGTGCGAGTGGCCCATCTCGGTGGAGCCGAGGCCGTCCACGAACAGCGAGCCGGGCAGCCGGGTGCGGCCGGCCCGAGTGACGGTCTCCCGGCTGCCGGTGGCGATCAGGCGGCGGATGTGCACCTCGTGGGCGCAGTCGCCGGTGTTCCACCAGAGCGCGACGGAGCTCAGGTCGCGGGTGGCGAGGTCGTGCCGGGCGAGGTCGGCCCAGGTGGCGGCGAAGCCGATCACCCCGGTGGGCCGCCACCGCTCGACGGCCTCCAGCACGCCGTCGCCGGACTGCCGGGAGAGCACGGCGAGTTCGGTGTGCGAGCTGAGCGCGAGATTGAGGGCGATCAGGGTGGCGGCGTGCGGGGCGGGCAGTGCGCTGAGCATCCGGTCCTGGCCCTGCGGGCGGGGCAGCCGCAGCCGGTGGCGGATCGCGGCGTACAGGCTCGCGTGCGAGTGGACGACGGCCTTGGGCATTCCGGTGGTGCCGGAGGAGTGGGTGATCGCCACCGGGTCGCCGGACCAGTGCCGGTACGGCTCGGGGGCGGCGTCCGGGTCGCCGGCGCCGAGGGTGGAGATCTCCGGCAGCAGCGGCGCGCCGGGGTCGTGGCCGGCCAGTGCGGCCAGGTGGGCGGGGTCGGCGAGGACGCCGGCCGCGCCGAGGCGGGCGATGTAGCGGGCGGCGCGCTCGCCGTCCAGGTTGGGGTTGAGCAGGGCCGGGACGGCGCCGAGCCGGGCCAGGGCGAGGAAGGAGAGCACGTGGTCGGCGGCGTCGCTCGCGTACACCACGACGGGGTCGCGCCGGGTGATGCCCAGCGCGTGCAGCGCGGCGGCGCGGGCCCGGACCGCGCGGTCCAGCTCACGCAGGGTGAAGGGCTGCCAGGCGGGGTGGTCGTCCACCGGGGTGTCGAAGCTGAGCAACGGCACGTCCAGGTCGAGCCCGAGCGCGATCCGGGCGGTCAGGACGTTGCCGGCGCCCACGTCGGGGTCGTCCGCGAGCTGGGTGCGGAGGCTGCGGATGGTCACGGGGGTGGATCCCTCCCTCGGGGCCGGTGGACGGCCCGGGCGGCTGATCGGGTGACAGGGGTCGGCCGCACGGGCGGCGGGTGCGGTCGGCCGCGCGTCGTCGGGCGGCGGATGTCGGGAGTGAGGCGGGGACGGGCGGGGGCGCTGGTGTGCCGGGTGCGGCTGCGTCAGGCGCCGGGCCTCGATGATTGCTACGGCCAGGGGCGGGCGGCGGGTTCAGTTCGTTCGGGTTCAGTTTGTTCGGTTTCGGCCCGTCCGGATTCCGTGGCCGGGCCGGCGAGCAGGACGGCCGCCGCCAGGTCCCCGTCGGGCGTCTGCTCGGCGGCCACGGCCAGTACTTGGTCGGCGTCGCCGTCCTGGAGCAGCAGTGCGGCGAGTTCGAACGCCTCGGCGGGGACACGGCCGGGTTCGGCCTCGGCCGGGCAGATCGCCACGACCGGGCCGGTCAGGCCCCAGCGCGCGGCGATGTGTCCGAGGACGGCGTTGGGGTTGGACTGGAAGAACAGCAGCGGGCCGGTCCGCTGCCCGGGTTCGGCGCTGCGCTCGATGGCCCGCGCGGTTTCGAGGTCGCCGCTCGCACTGGCGAGCAGCAGGGCGGTCCGCCCGGGTGCGGGCGGCTCGCCGTGGTGGGCGCGCAGGCAGCGTTCGGCGGTGTCGGCGACCAGCGGGTTGAAGCCGGAGGCGGAGAAGCCGGGCAGTGGTGGCGGTGGCGGTGGCCCGTCCGGGCCCGGTGCGGGGTGGCGGGCCTCGGCGAGGATCCGCAGTCCGTGGGTGTGGTCGGCAGGGGTGGTCATGGCGGTGGCTGTCATCCCGGGGCCAGCAGCAGCGCGGTGTTGGCGCCACCGAAGGCGGAGTTGAGGCTGAGGGCGTACGGGGGGCGGGCGGCGCGCGGGCCGTCCAGGACGAGGTCCAGTGCGACGTCCGGGTCGGGGCCGAGCCAGCCGGCGTTGACCGGGAGCAGTCCGGTGCCCAACGCGCCGATGGTGGCGGCGAGTTCGAGCAGTGCGGAGGCCTCCAGGGCGTGCCCGTGCACGGATTTGCTGGAGCTGACCGGCAGGCGGTCGGTGTGCGGGCCGAACACTCGCCGCAGGGCGTGGGCCTCGGCCCGGTCGGCGAGGGTGGAGCCGGTGCCGTTGGCGTTGACGTAGCCGACCTCTGCCGGGTCGGCGCCCGCGCGGGTGAGCGCGGCCCCGATCGCCCGGATCGCCCCGCCGCCCTCCGGTTCCGGGCGGCAGACGTGGTGGGCGTCCCCGGCCCGGCCCCAGCCGGCCAGCCGGGCGAGGGCGGGCGCGCCGCGGCGTTCGGCGGCCGGGGCGGACTCGACCAGGACGGCCGCGGCCGCGTCGGCGAGCAGGGTGCCGGTGCGGCCGGCGCTGAACGGGCGCGCCTCGCCGTCCCGGGCCAGCGCCCGTCCGGCGTCGAAGACCGCGAAGACGCCCGGTTCGACCAGGTGTCCGGCGGCGACCAGGATCCGTTCGTGCCGTCCGGCGGCCACCAGGGCGCCCGCGTCGGCGACGGCGGTCGCGGCGGCCACGCAGGCGCCGTTGTACACCCGGGTGACGCCCGGCGCGCCCCAGTCGGCGCGGACCCCGGCGGCCACCGCGGCGGCGGTCGCGCGGGTGCGCTCGTCGCTGTGCAGCGCGAGCAGCACGGGCAGTCCGGCGCCCTCGGCGGCGGTCAGTCCGGCCTGCCGGCAGGCCTGGCCGATCGCGTCGAGCACGGCTCTGGCCAGCGGAAAGGTGCAGGCCAGCGGCACGGTGACGGGGAACAGTGCGGCCCGGGTGGTGCGGCGGGAGCTCACATCGAAGCGGGTGACCGGGCCGAACAGGGACTTGCCGCGGGTGGCGGCCTCGGTGAGCGGGGCGAGTCCGCGCCCGGCGGCGCTGAGCACCCCGACACCGGTGACCACCGGGTGGCCGGCCGCCCGGCCCGGTGGTCCGGTGCCCGTCCCGGCGGCGATCACGGCCGTGCGCCCGCGCGGTCGGCGAGTACGGCCTCGCGCAGCAGTTCGGCGGCGTCGTCGACGGTGCGCACCGCGCCGAAGCGGTCGTCGTCCAGGTCCAGTTGGAGTCCGTACCGCTGCTCGAACTCGGCGACGAGCCATGTGAGTTCGAGTGACCCGAGGTCCTCTGGCACGGCGTCGACGGCGCGCTGCCCGAACGCCGCCAGCATGGTGAGGACCTCGGTCCGGTCCGGCAGGGCGTCGGGGAGCGGGGATCCGGTCACGCGGCGCTGCCGGAGGTGGCGGCGAGGGCGTCGACCCGGCGGGTGACGTCGGCGGTGAACTCGTCGAGCGTCATCAGCGCGGTGGTCTCCATCTCGTCCAGGTCGAACTTGATCCCGAACTCGTCCTCGACCTGCACCGACAGGTCGGCGAGGGCGAGCGATTCGAGGTCCAGTCCGGCCGGGCCGAGGTCGGTGTCCCCGGTGACCTCGGAGACGTCGTACTGCATCTCGGCGAGTGCCGCCAGGACGAAGGCGCGGATGCGGTCCTGCATGGTGGTGGGCTCCTTGTCGGGGTGGTGGTGCGAAGGGATCGGGGTGCGGCCGGGTGCGGCCGGCCCGGTGGCGGGCGGGGTCAGCCCGCGGCGGGCCGGCCGGCGGCCGCGCTCTCGCGCAGGGCGGCCGGGTCGCGCAGCAGCTTTCCGGTGGCGGTGCGGGGGAGCCGGTCCAGCCGGGCGAGCCGGCGCGGCCGCTTGTAGGCGGCCAGGCGGCGGGCCAGCCCGTCCTGGACGGAGGCGAGGTCGGTCCCGGGTTCGGTGGCCAGGTAGGCCTCGATCGCGCCGCCGTCGAAGACCACCACGGCCTCGCGGACCTCGGGCAGCGCGGTGAGCGTCTGCTCGACCTCGGTGAGGTCGACCTTCAGGCCGCCGATCGAGACCTGGGAGTCCAGTCGGCCGAGCACGGTGACCAGGCCGTCGGCGGTCAGCTCGGCGGCGTCCCGGGTGTGCAGCCAGCCGTCCGACCAGCGGGTCGGATCGTCCAGTCCGGGGTACGGGGAGGACGCCGCGCCGATCTGCAACTCGCCCTTCACCAGGCGAAGTTCCATGCCGTGCACGGGTTGCTTGGCGGGGTGGAGCGTGCCGGAGAGGTCGGTGGCGATCACCCCGGTCTCGGTCATGCCGTACATGGTGCCGAGCGGGACGCCGTAGCGTTCGGTGAAAAGCGCCGGCAGTCCCGGGCGGACGAGCTCGCCCGCCACGACCATCAGCCGCAGCCGGGGCAGCGGCGGGGGAGCGACCGTCCCCGCCAGCAGCTCGGCGTGGAAGGGCACCCCGATCACGGTGGTCGGCCGGTCGCTCGCGGCGACCTCGGCGAGGATGCCCGCCGCCGTCATCCGCTCCGGCACGGTGAGCGCGACCCGGGCGTGCAGGCTGTTGAGCAGCCCGCCGACCAGGCCGAGCACGTGCACCACCGAGGAGAGCAGGACGACCCGCTCGCCCTCGCCGGGGAACTGCACCAGCCTTCGGTAACAGTCGAGTTCGCGTAGTAGATCGGCCGCCGTGCGGGCGATGACCTTGGCCGGACCGGTGGATCCGGAGCTGAGCTGGATCAACGCGTGCCCGGTGCGGGCCGGGCGTCCGTCCGTCAACGGGACAGCCACCGGCTCGACTTCGGAGAAGCCGCGCAGGGTTGCCGCGGACCGATGGGCGGAGCCTACCAGCACCTGCGGGGCCAGCCGCGCCACCGCCGCGTCGATCTCGTGGTCGGTCAACCGGTGGTCGAGCAGTGCGACTTGGGCGCCCAGGCGCCAGCATGCCAGCAGCACCGCGACGAACGCCACCGAGGGTGGCAGTCGCAGCGCCGCCGTCCCGCCGGGGCCGAGTCCGGCGGCCGCCAGTCGGTCGGTCTGCTCCTCGACCAGGGCGCGCAGGGCGTCCCGGTCGAGCGGTGCGCCGAGGCGCAGGCACTCCTCGGTGCCGGGGCCGGCCAGCAGCAGCCGGTCGACCCAGGAGTCCGGGGCGTCGGAGTGCGGCAGGAAGGCAGCCGGAAGTACGGAGGGGAAAAAGCCGGTCAACGCGGCTCCACACAAGTGAGGGGATTTGACATGAACGCCGTTAACAAGTCAGAACGGCCAATTCCGTGGCCAGACCATGGCACAGACGTTTGGTCAAATCAAGGTCTATACCAATGTGGTCGTTGCTCCTACGCTGCCCAACCAGGACCGGCCCGCGCGTGGCCGTCCTGGAACGAGGAATGCCCGTGAGAGTTCTCACGTCGGCCGGGATCGAGCGTGCGGCGCGCGACCGACTCCCAACGGAAATCTGGGATTTCATCGAAGGCGGCAGCGATGCGGAACGCACCCTGGCGGCCAACCGGGAGATGTTCGGACGCCATGCGCTGCGTCCGCGCACGCTGGTCGACGTCTCCGCCTGCGACCCGGCACTGACCCTGCTCGGCGCACCGCTGCGCCTCCCGCTCGGGATCGCCCCGATGGCCTACCACCGGCTGGTCGACCCGGAGGGCGAGACCGCCACCGCGCGCGCCGCCGGCCGGGCCGGAGCCCTGCTGGTCGCCGCGATGTTCGCCAGCCGAACCCTGGAGGAGATCGCCGCGGCCGCCACCGGCCCGCTCTGGCTCCAGCTGTACTGGCTTCGCGAACGCGCCGCCCTCGCCGCCCTGGTGGAGCGCGCCGAGGCGGCCGGCTACCGCGCACTGGTGCTGACCGTGGACGCCCCCAGGATCGGCCGTCGGCTGCGCGACCTGCGCAACGGCTTCGCCGTCCCGCCCACCGTCCGGGCGGTCAACCTGGACCGGTCCCTGATGTCCGCCAGCCACCGCGCCGACGGCGGCGGTTCGGGCATCGCCGAGCACGCCCGTGAGCAGTTCGACCCCACCCTGAGCTGGACCGATCTGGCCTGGCTGCGCGAACGCACCCGGCTGCCGCTGGTCCTCAAAGGCGTCCTCACCGCCGAGGACGCCCGGCTGGCCGTCGAGCACGGCATCGACGCCCTCCTGGTCTCCAACCACGGCGGACGCCAACTCGACGGGGCGATACCGGCCCTGGCGGCACTCCCGGAAGTGGTCGAGGCGGTGCCCGCCGACCTGCCGGTGCTGTTCGACGGCGGCGTGCGCAGCGGCACCGACCTCGCGATCGCCCTCGCCCTCGGCGCCCGCGCCGTGCTGATCGGCCGCCCCGCGCTCTGGGGCCTGGCCGCCGACGGCGAGGCCGGGGTGCACCGGGTGCTCGACCTGCTGCGCGAGGAACTGGAGCACACCATGGCCCTGTTGGGCCGCCCCCGGCTCGCCGACCTGGACCGCACGGTCCTCGCCCCCTGGCCCTGCCCGGCCCGCTGACGCCGCACCCGCACGGTCGTTCATTCGCTTCGCACCCGCGCGGCCCTTGAACCGCGCCGCCCCCGAACCGCGTTATTCCCACCAGGAGGTCCGACACATGACCGAGCAGAGCGAGCGATTCCCGGGCTGGGACTGGGACGACCCGGACGGGCTGGCCCCCCGGCTGGACGCCTTCAGCGAACAGGTCGCCACCTGCGAGAAGCTCGAAGCACATCCGGGCGGGCTGCCGCGAGACCACGCGGGCCTGCGCGAACTCGGCATCACCGGCATCGAGTTCGCCGCCTTCCGGACCGCCCACCCGCAGGGGCTCGGTACCGACCTCGCCACCCTGCGCAGCCCCGACACCGCCACCGAGCCCGGCACCCTCTACCGGGTCGACGGCGACCGCTGGTTCACCCGGCTCGACATCGCCGAACCGCTGCCCTTCGCCGACGCCAGCGTCGACTGGGTGTACGCCGAGCACCTGATCGAGCACGTCACCATGCCCGTCGCCGTCGGCTGGCTGCGCGAGGCCCGCCGGGTGCTGCGCCCCGGCGGCGTCCTGCGCCTGACCACCCCCGACCTCGCCCGCTACCTGGTCGGCTACGCCACCGGCGACGGCTTCCTCGCCAAGCACCGGCGCCGACTGACCACCCTCGGCTTCGGCCCGCCGATGCCCGCGCGTCCGGCCTTCCTGGTGAACCAGATCTTCCGGCACTTCGGGCACCAGTGGATCTACGATCTGGACGAACTGCGGCATGTCCTCACCCGGGCCGGCTTCGACCCCGGGAGGATTCGCCCGTGCGCCTACCGGCAGGGCACCCGGCCGGACGTCGCTGACCTCGACACGGCCTTCCGCACCGACGAGACCGTGTACGTCGAGGCAGACCGCTGAGCCCTCCGCACCGAATGGATCCGCCCATGCCCCTGCACCCCCAGGCCGAAGCGCTGCGCACCAGGCGCGCCGGCAGCGGTGCCCCGCCGCTCTACACCCTCAGCCTCGCCGAGGCCCGAGCCGCCGACCTCGCGGACATCCGCGCGGCGGCCGGAACGCCCGAACCGGTCGCCGCCGTCGAGGAGTACCGCATCCCCGGTCCCGGCGGCGAACTCGCGCTGCGGCTCTACCGTCCCGAACCGCCCGGCGGCCGGCTGCCCGCCCTGCTCTACCTGTTCGGCGGCGGCTGGACGCTCGGCTCGCCCGACACCAGCGACGCGATCTGCCGCCGGCTCACCAACGCCGTCGGCTGCGTCACCGCCTCCGTCGGCTACCGGCTCGCCCCCGAACACCCGTTTCCCGCGGCGCTGCACGACTGCCGCGCCGCACTGCTGCAACTCGCCGAAAGGGCGGCGGAGTTCGGCATCGACCCGGACCGGATCGCGGTCGGCGGCGACAGCGCCGGCGGCAACCTCACCGCCGCGCTCACCCTGCTGCTGCGCGCCGAGGGCGGCCCCGCCCTGCGCCACCAGCTGCTGGTCTACCCCAACACCGACCACGGCGCCGACACCCCCTCGCTGCGCGCCCACGACGACCCGGCACTGTTCAACCGCCGCTCGGTGGCCTGGTACTGGGGCCACTACCTGGCCGACGAGGGCGACGGCGCCAGCCCGTACGCCTCCCCGCTGCGCGCCGCCACCCTGGCCGGCCTGCCGCCCGCGACCGTCCTGACGGCCGAGTACGACCCGCTGCGGGACGAGGGCGAGCAGTACGCCGAGGCGCTGCGCGCCGCCGGGGTCCCGGTGGACCTGCGCCGCTACCAGGGCATGCCGCACGGCTTCTTCGCCATGACCGGCACCCTGGACGCCGCCGCCGAGGCCCAGGACTTCGCGGCCGAGCGCCTCCGGGAGGCGCTGCGGTGACGATCCCGTTGAGCGACCTGCACGCCTCCCTGGCCGATCCGCTGCTGGACGCGATGACCTTCCTCAACGAGGTCACCACCCGCTACCCGGAGGCGGTCTCCTTCGCTCCCGGCCGCCCCTACGAGGGCTTCTTCGAGCCCCAGGACGTCCCGGCGTACCTGGAGACCTACCTCGCCCACCTGGCCGACCGCGGCCTGGACCGGGATGCGGTGCGCACCGCGCTGTTCCAGTACGGTCCGACCAAGGGCATCATCAACGGGCTGATCGCCCGCACGCTCGCCCACGACGAGGGACTGACCGTCGACCCCGCCGCTGTGGTGGTCACGGTCGGCGCCCAGGAGGGCATGCTGCTGACGCTGCGCGCCCTGTGCGCCGGCCCGGACGACGTCCTGCTGGTCAGTTCGCCCTGCTACGTCGGCGTCACCGGCGCCGCCCGGCTGCTCGACCTGACCGTCCGCCCCGTCTCCGAGGGCCCGGACGGCGGCCCCGACCCGGCGGCGCTCCGGGAGGCCGCCCGCGCGGTGCGGGCCGAGGGGCGCCGTCCGCGCGCCTTCTACGTCGTCCCGGACTTCGCCAACCCCTCCGGCACCAGCATGCCGGTCGCGGCCCGCGCCGGGCTGCTGGAGGCGGCGGCCGAGGAGGGCGTGCTCGTCGTCGAGGACAACCCGTACGGCTTCTTCTCCCGCACCCCGGGGCTGCGGCCCACCCTCAAGGCGCTGGACCGCGGCCGCCAGGTCGTCCACCTGGGCTCCTTCGCGAAGACCTGCTTCCCCGGGGCCCGCCTCGGCTACGTGGTCGCCGACCAGGAGGTGACCGGCCCCGACGGCCGGCGCAGCCTCCTCGCGGACGAGCTGGCCAAGCTGAAGAGCATGACGACGGTCAACACCCCGGCGCTCAGCCAGGCCGTCATCGGCGGCATGCTGCTGACCCACGACTGCCGCCTGCGGGCCGCCAACGCGCGTGCCACGGCCCACTACGCGGCCGGCCTGGACACCCTGCTGCGGGAGCTGGACCGGCACTTCCCGGCCTCCGTGCGGAACCGGCTGGGCATCTCCTGGACCCGGCCGGACGGAGGCTTCTTCGCGGTGCTGACGGTGCCGTTCGTCGCCGACGAGGCCGCCATGGAGCGCTGCGCCCGCGAGCACGGGGTGCTCTGGACACCGATGGCGCCGTTCTACCCGGCGGGCGGTGGCGAGCAGCGGCTGCGGCTGTCCGTCAGCTCGCTGACGCAGGCGCAGATCATCGACGGCGTGGCGCGGCTGGCGGCCTTCGTGGCGGCCTTCGTGACGGACTGAGAGCCCGCGCGGACCGGCGGGGGCCGGGAACGACGAACGAGGGAGGGGCCCGGCTCGTGGTGAGCCGGGCCC
>NZ_JBSHAP010000041.1:0-63104 GCF_053611565.1 Kitasatospora sp. NPDC054795 | reverse complement strand
TTTATTTTTTTCTCACCACCCCCCCCAATCGAAAATACTCCACCCCCCCCCCCCCGCCCCCACCCCCCCCCCCACCCCCCCCCACCTGTCTGTTGTCGATGTCACCGAGGACATCGAACTGGGCATGGGGCACCGGCGATACATCCGCACCGCACGCTCACGCAATTCTTGCGGATACTTCTTCGGGGCGGCCATGGCCACGGGTCCTCTCATGAGACCCATCTGAACTGCTGTCACCATCCTCCGCATCCCGGGGGACCCTCACCGACCTGCCCCTGCTGGTCTCGGTCACCAGCGAGGCTGACCAGGCAGGATTCCCCGCGAAGCGCCAGACCGCCCCCGCCGGCCAACAGGCCATGGCCGACCGCCTGGCGACCCTGGCCGGCCGGGCCCAGTACCGCCAGCGCAGCGCGCTCGTCGAGCCGGGCTTCGCCCAGCTCTTCCAGCGATTCGGCCGACACCTCAACTACCGCGGACGCCGGACCGTCGACACCGAGATCAAGCTTCTCGGGACCGTCCACAACCTCAGCAAACTCCTCGCTGGCACCGCAAAGTCGCGCTCTTGACTCTGGGGCGGGGGAAGTCGTGCGACAGCCTCGGCGCGTTCGCGCGGACGTTGCGGAACCCGCGTCGGACCCGGGCGGGCGTGAGCCTGTTCGGCGGCGCGGGCTTCTCCCACGGGCGACGCAGATCCTCGGCAAGG
The DNA here is from genome assembly GCF_053611565.1 of Kitasatospora sp. NPDC054795. Classification (NCBI taxonomy): domain Bacteria; kingdom Bacillati; phylum Actinomycetota; class Actinomycetes; order Kitasatosporales; family Streptomycetaceae; genus Kitasatospora; species Kitasatospora sp. NPDC054795. Next base: position 62,401 of record NZ_JBSHAP010000041.1, on the reverse strand, counting down.
GGCCGGGCGAGGCGGAGCTGGGTGTGCGCGACGATGATCAGCCAGGTCCACAAGTCCGCGGTGTCGGGACGGCGGACCTTCGGAGCGGTCCATCCGAGCGTCTGCTTGATCAGCCTGAAGGTGTGTTCAAGATCCAATACCGTTAGTTTTAGATTTCCGGTCGGAGGAGTTGTGGTGCCCGGGGGCGGGGCTGGGTGCCCGTGGTCGTCGGGTCTCTTGATGAGGTACCGGGAGATGATCCGTTTGACTCGTCGGGGGTTGGAGCGGCGTCGTCGCGGTGGGTTGACGCTGGCCAGGAGCTCGCCGAGGAGAATGGTGAGAGGGTCAGTCCGAGGGGGGAAAGTCCGCCGGCGGCATCGTGGTGATGCGGCGGGCGGCACGCAGGCAGGCAGGCAGGTCGTGAACGACAGGCGGTCCGGTTCGAGGGTCTCGCTGTTGGCGCGGGCGGCATGGAGCATGTGGACGCGCAGTGCGTAGTGGACCAGCAGGTGGCCCCAGATCTGCTGGCGGATTCCGTCGGGTGTCTTGCTGGACAGGACTTCTCCGGCCCCGATCTGCTGGGTCTTCAGTTCCTTGAGGGTGGTCTCCACTTCCCAACGTTCGGCGTAGAGAACGGCGAGTTCGTCGCCCGGGTACCGTTTGTGGTCGGACAGCGTGGTCAGCAGGGTGTACTGCTCGCCACCCGTTTCGAGTTGGTAGCGCACGGCGCGGACCTGGACGCCGTTCTCGCGGCGCCGGTCGGTGTGTCCGTAGATAGTGGTCAGCCAGGAGCCGTCCGGCAGGATTTCGTCAGGGACGAGCTTGTAGCGGCTTCCGGCGAGCCGCAACAAGGGGTGGAAAAGGCGCGGCCGCAGGTTCCGATGGACACCTTGCGTTTCTCGAAGTGCGCGAGGAAGGAATCCCACTCCTCCCCGGTGGGAGTCCGGTATTCCTCGCTGGGCCGAGTGGCCCGGCGGCGGGCGATAAATGCCCTGTGCGCCTCGATTGTCTCGGCCGGGTAGACGGCTAATGGTGGGGTCGGGTATTGGAACTGTCCGAATGCCTGCCGCATCAGGGCTCCCTGGACGGTCGGTTCGCGGTGCAGAGGGCCCAGTCGCCAGCTGATGCATCCTGGGCGGCCGGCGAACTCACGCGACCACTGTCGGCAGGCGGTGCGAGACTCGGTCCCATGAAGCCCAATGATCCCAAGGACGACCTGCACCGGTACCTCAAGGAAGCCCGCAAGGCCGTTGTCTGGAAGCTGGACGGGTTGTCCGAGTACGACATCCGCCGCCCCCTGACGCCGACCGGCACCAACCTCCTCGGCCTCGTCAAGCACCTAGCCAGCGTCGAACTCGGGTACTTCGGCCCGACTTTCGGCCGCCCGCACAACGAACCCCTCCCCTGGCACGAGGAGGACGCCGAGCCCAACTCGGACATGTGGGCACCCGCTGACGAGTCACGCGAGGACGTTCTCGGCCTCTACCACCGTGCCTGGGCGCACGCGGACGCGACGATCGAGGCGCTGCCGCTCGACACGATGGGCCACGTCGCGTGGTGGGGCGACACCGGGGACGTGACGCTTCAGCTGGTCATGCTGCACATGACGGCCGAGACGAACCGGCACGCCGGCCAGGCCGACATCGTCCGTGAGCTGATCGACGGCAAGGTTGGTATGCGGGAGGACAACAGCAACATGGATGGCGGCGACGAGGCGTGGTACCAGGACTACTGGAACCGGCTGGAAGTGTCCGCCAAGGAGGCGCAGGCCAATCAGCGCTGAGGTCGTTCGGGGAGGTGTATGCCTTTTGGTGGCTCATGTTGTTGCCTGCCTCCCCACCCCCATCACATGAGGGTGGCGTCGGTTCTGGACGTTGATGACGCAAGGACCTGTGTCATGACGGCGTCGTCCCTGGCGGTTGTCGAGCGAAGCGGCGTGTGACGTCGGCGGCGTAGGCGGCCCAGTCCCCGGCGGCGGCTCGCTGCCATTTGACGGCGACGGTGATGTCGATGCCGAGGGTTCGGGCGAGGACCGCGGCGGGCAGTTCGGTGGCGAGCTGGAACAGGGCGGTGGAGCGGGTCTCGGCGAGTCAAATGCCGAGTCCTTCTTGGACAGGCCTTCCTTGGTGCGGCGGGTGACGTAGGCGCGGGTGCGCTCGTCGTAGCGCATGCGGACCAGCACGATGGTGTGCAGGGCGTTGTTGGCGGCCCGGTCGCCGCCGCGGTTGAGGCGGTGGCGGTGGGTGCGGCCGGAGGATGCGGGTATCGGTGCGACTCCGGCCAGGTGCGCGAACGCGGCCTCGGAACGCATCCGTTCGGGAATGTCGCCGGCCGAGGCCAGGAGCTGGCCGGCGGTCTCGGGGCCGACGCCGAACAGGGCGAGGAGACCGGGGGCGGCGTGCTTGACCAGCGGGCCGATCTCGCCGTCGAGCTCGGTGATCTCCTCGTCGAGGGCCTGGTGGCGGCGAGCCAGGCGCCGTAGGGCGGCTTTGGTCGCGGCCAGCGGCGTCGACAGGTCCGCGCCGGCCCGCAGTCGGGCGAGGGTGCGGATCAGCGCGGCCCGCTCCAGGTGCGCGACCTGCTCGCGCAGAGCGGCCGGTGCCGACACGAGCAGGCCGCGGATCTGGTTCATCGCCTGGGTGCGGGCCTTGACCGCGCTGCGACGGGCGCACCGCAGCACCCGGACGGCCTCGACCACGCCGTCGCGGCTCCTGGGAACGCCGCTGGCCCGACCCGAGGCCACCGCCGTGGCGGCCGCGTAGGCGTCGATCGGGTCGGACTTGCCGCGCATGCGGCGTACTTTGCGGTCCGGCCGGTCCACATCGACGACCGTGACCCCGGCGGCGGTCAGCACCCGGGCGAGTTCGGCGCCGTACGCGCCGGTGCCCTCCACCCCGACCGCGATCAGGGTGCCGTGCGAACGCATCCAGTCCAGCAGGTCCCGGTAGCCCTTGACGGTGGCCGGGAACTCCCGGTCGGCCAGGTGCCGGCCCAGCTGGTCGATCACCGCCGCGTGGTGGGTCAGGCCGTGAGTGTCGACTCCGCCGGTGATCTTTTGCCTGTCGTGCGTCATGCTGGTCATGTCCGTCCTTGCCGCTTGTCCGAGCCGGGGGCGGCACGCGCCGGTCGGGCGGGTGGACAAGACAGTGACGGGGCCTCTGGCCAGGCTCCTATGGCGTCACAAGCGCCCGTCCGGCCGCGTGCGTGGTGACGCCACCGATGAGCCGACAACCCAAACAGGACAGTCGAGACGTCAGTCAGCCGAGGGGTCAGACCCACCAGCGGCGTCACCACGAACATCATCACTGTCAGCCGAGCGTACCCAGCCAGAGCAGCAGCCCACCGTAGTTGTCGTAGAGGTCGTCGCTGTGGGTGTCGGAGCAGTGCAGCAACAGTTCATCGCGGGAGGCGACGCCGAAGTGCCGTGCGCGGGCCGGGGAGGAGAGCGGGATCACAGCGGCAGACGCCAGCCGGGCCCGTCCTCGCTGCCGAGCCACACCCGCTGCCCGTCACCCGCAACCGTGATGCCGAACCCGTCCTGGTGCGGGGAGCCAGCCGCCTGCCACGTTTCAATCGCGTCCTCGACGTGGTCCCACAGGCGCAGCGGGCCGCGCTGGGTGACGGTCCATCCGCCGTGGCCGTCGGGGCGGGTGCGGGCGTGGGAGCCGGTGGCGTGGTCGACGAGGATCTGTTGGTCGCCGGCGCCGATGTGTTCGGCGGAGGGTGCGGCGAGTTGGGCGATCCAGGTGCCGGTCCAGGTGGTGATGGTGGCGGGGTCGATGCGAGTGGGGCGTTCGTCGCCGGGCAGGAGGGTGGGGTTCTGGCGCGGGGGGCGGTCGTGGGGGCGGGCGATCATGAAGCTGGTCCAGCCGGGCAGGAAGTGGCCGGTCGCCTCGCCGGGCTCGGTGACGGTGAGCAGGGCGAGGCCGTAGCCGTACTGCCAGCCGGAGATGGTGACGAGGATTTTCCCGCCGGGCCTGACCTGGTGCAGCCAGGGGTAGGGCAGGGTGCGGACCGCGCAGGTCGCGATCAGCCGGTCGTACGGTGCGGCGGGCTTGTGTCCGAGCAGGCCGTCGCCGACGGCCAGGTGGGGGGTGTAGCCGACGGTCTTGAGGGAGGTGGCGGCGCGTTCGGCGATCGCCGGGTCGACTTCGATGCTGGTGATGTTGTCCTCGCCGAGGCGGTGGGCGCCCAGTGCGGTGGAGTAGGCGGTGCCGGTGCCGATCTCCAGGACGCGGTGGCCGTCGTGGACGTCGAGCTGCTGCCACATGCGCAGCACCAGGGAGGGCAGGGTGGAGGAGGACGAGGGGGATCCGGCGACGGGCCCGTGGGTGTTGGAGGGGTGGATGCGGCCGTCGAGCTGGGTGATGAGGGTCTGGTTGGTGTAGACGGCCTCCAGCCAGCCGTCGTCGCCCGCGCGGACCGGTTCCCAGGAGGTGGGGAAGGAGCCGGGGACTTCGCGGAAGTAGTCGCCGACGAAGGCCTCGCGCGGCACGGTTGCTGCGGCGGCACGCCAGTGCGGGTCGGTGAGGCCCTCGTCGGCGGCGAGCTGCCGGACGAGGGCCGCGCGCAGGTCCGCGGCGGCGGCGGTGGTGGTGGTCATGCGGCAGGGCCCTTCTGGAGCTGGTCGGCGATCGCCGTGGCGATGGCGTCGGTGGTCGGAGGCGGGAAGAACGCCCACTGCCCGTTGCTGTTGCATTCGAGGAACCACCAGTGGCCGGAAGCGTCGACGGCGAAGTCGAAGGCGCCGTAGACGAGCCGGAAACGCTCCAGGTAGCGGGCCACGGACCGGCGTACGGACGTGGGCACGTCGATCGGGGTGTGGGTGAGCAGGTGCTGGCGGCGGCGCCAGTCCAGGTCGGGGCTGTCGATGCGGACGGCGAAGAGCTCGCGGCCCACCGCGGTCAGCCGCACGTCGTGGTCCTTGGCCAGTCGGGCCTGGAACAGGTGCGGGCAGGCGGCGACGGCGTCGGTGATCTCGTCCGGGGCGACCTCGGCGACCCAGGCCTGCACCGGCCGGCCGTCCTCGTCCGTGCAGGGCGAGTTCCACAGCGGCTTGTAGACCGCCCCGCCGGGCTGCTCGGCGCAGAAGGCGCGCGCCTGCTCGGGGTCGGTGGTGACGATCGTGTCGGGGACGGCGAAGCCGGCCGCGAGCGCGGCGTCGAGCTGGGCGGGCTTGTGCTCGGCGGCCCGGATCCGCCAGGGGTGGTTCACGTAGTGGGCGCCGGGCAGCGCGGCGAGGACGCCCCCGACGCCCCACTGGGCCTGGGCACGGGCGAACTCGGCGTCCTGCCCGTCCATGCCGACCGGCGCGGCCCAGCCCGAGGGGCGCCGGTACCAGACCGCACGGACCCGGTCGAGGTCGAGGGCCCGGCTGGAGGTGGCGAGGGTGCCGCGCCGGCCGGCCGCGCCGTAGCGAGCGGTCAGCACGGCGCCCCGGTGGAGGTCGGCGCCGGGATCCGCGCGCACGACCCGCACCTGCCGCTCGGCCAGGATCCGCAGCACGATGTCGGCGGTCGGGTCGTAGGCGCAGGTCAGCACCAGGACCGCCGGCTGCCGGTCACCCGCCACGGTTCAGCTCTGGTCCTGGTCGTTGGACGTCACGGTGTCCACGTCGGTCGGCTGGGCCTGGCCGCCGCTCTGCCCGTCCCCGCCACCGCCGCCGGTGCTCGTCGGGCCGGTCTGGTCCGTGCTGGTCCCGTGCTTGCCCAGCTCGACGGTGCGGCCCCGCTCGTCGTGGAAGACCGCGACCTGGGTGTCCGGGTCGATGACCGGAGTCAGGGCGGGCCAGGGCGTAGCGTCGGCGAACGGGCGCATCCGGGTGGTGCCCCACGGGGCGGCGACGGCGTTCGGCATCCTGATCTCTCCTGCACATGAAGTGTGACGCTGGCGATGCAAATGGTGACCATCAGTCATGGTGCCGGTCTGCGGGACTGCTGGCAGGCGTTTCGCCGAACTGCCGGTCAAGCTTCGGCATCGCCCTCCCTGCCGAGCACCGCCCGCGCGCCACGGCAAGGGGTGAGCGGCCCCGGAAGCGCGGCTCCGCCGAAGGCGATGTCGGCGGTGAGGGTGGAGTCGGCGATGGGCGGGGCGCCGAGGAGGATATCGACGCAGTTGTCGAGGATCGGCTGGTCGCTGTCGATGTTCAGGAGCGAGGTCCGGGAGCACCACGGGTGAGCGGCCGACGGTCGGGGCTTGGCGTTGCGCACCCCGCAGCGCCCCCCCGTAGGCGCTGGGTCCGCCCAGTGGACATGGGGCCGGCAGGTGCGGCACCCGTGCGTGGGTCGGCTGGTCAGCTGAGGTCGAACTGCCAGTACGCGATGTCGCGGTACCCGGGCGACTTCGGGGCGACCTCCACCGTGGCCGGGCCTCCCACCTTGTCGGGCTTCACCCGTACCGGCACGGTGCGCTTCTGCTCCGTGTCGAGGGGCGGCGTGAGGGCGGTGACGGATGCAGCCCCGTCGAGGAAGGTCATGCCGGGGGCAGGGACGGGAGCGGGGCCGGGGCCGGCGCTGGAGGCGGGGGTGGTGGACGGGGTGCCGGAGTCGATGGCTTTCCCCGCCGGGACGACGACGGGGGCGGAACCACGGGTCGTGCCGAGGCCGGTGTCGGGGGACGTCCCGCCCGGGCGCAGTTCGTCGACTGTGCGGTTGTCGTAGGTGATCGTGAAGCTGTAGCTGTTGTCGGGTTCCCGGTGGGGCGGGCTCACGGTGATCCTCAGGCCGTCGTCGTAGCGGGCGGTCCCGCCGGCGTGCAGGGGCTCGACCACGGTTCCGGGGCCTTTGACGTACCCGTGCTGGGTCAGGGAGTCCTCGAACTTGGCCAGCGCCATGGCTCCCAGGACGACCAGGGTGGTGAGGAGTGCCAGTGCGATCCCGCAGCCGGTGGCCCAGCGCGGGTTGACGGAGGGCCGGGGGGCGGTGGGAGCCGCGTTCGTGTCCATGCTGATCACGGTAGGGAAGCGGCCGGTCGGACTGCATGAGCGGGCGTACTCAAGGGCCGCCTGAGTAGTGCCGAGGCGCCGCTGGTGGGGCGTCCATGCGCTGTTTGAGCAATCCCCGCGAGCGCGGGGCCGACGAACCGGGCCACAGCAGGCCGCGGGTGATCGCGGAGCAATCCCCGCAAGCGCGGGGCCGACTGACCGCCGGCGAGTACCGCCTCGCTCATCTTGGAGCAATCCCCGCAAGCGCGGGGCCGACACTTCCTGACCTGCTGCGATTGGGCGCAGAGTGCGCCAATCCATTCAGTTCGAATCCGGAGCCCGCGTTGCGATATCGACGTCCCAGAGGCCATCTCTCCCAGCTGCGCCCCGGTGAGCCGACTCTGAACCTTCGACAGCATCGTACGGGCTGTTGTCAGGCTTGGGTGTCGGGGACGGGTTCGCTGGTGAGGGCGTCATGGCCGACAACGGCGCCCGCTACCTGGCGCATGCCTGGCGCGATGCCCTCGCCACCGAGGGCATCGCGCACAAACGCACCCGACCCTACCGCCCCCAGACCAACGGCAAGAGCGAACGCTTCAGCCGCCCCTGCTCGACGAATGGGCCTACGCACGGCGCTACCGCACCGAACAGGAACCCCGCGACGCCTATCTCGCCAGGCTCCAGACCTACAATCACCACCACGGACACACCTCACTCGCAGGCAAGCCACCCGCCAGCCGCATCCCCAACTTCACGGGACAGGACATCAGGAGGTTGCGCAGACAGGCGCGATGGGGCTCCTCGGGAGATGAAGAGGCACAGGGCCTGGTGATCACCGGGAACCCTGCTTCTCTGTGCCTTGTCCTGGAACTCAGGCAGTGCACGAAGTCGCGGCGGGGCGCCGACCAGCGGTGAACGCGGCCGGTGGGATACCCATGAAGTGGCGGAACTCGGCGGTCATGTGGGACTGGTCGTAGTAGCCGGCCGTCGTGGCGATGTCCGCCCATAGGCCCGCATCGGCCGCGAGCATGGTGCGGACGCGGTCGATGCGTGCGAAGTGCTTGGGGGACAAGCCGGTGGCGTCGGTGCACAGGGCGCGCAGGCGGCACTCACTGATGTGCAGCCGGGCCGCGGTCGCGGAGACGGTGGTGTCGGCCAGTAGACGCGCCGCCTCTTCGAGTCGCTCCGACGGTTCCGGGCGGTCGGCCAATGCTTCTTCGAGAGCGGCGACCGGGTCGGCGGCGAGCCGGTCGATGTCCAGGCCCGGTAGTTCGCCAAGCGGCAGGACACCGTCGGCGAGGCCGTTCAGCGAACGTCCGAGCAGGGCTTGGGCACGACCCGGCCGCATACGAACCCGCACGCACGAGCGGCCGGGCGCGGCCCCAGGCCGAGGCTCCTGTCCGCACCGACCATGAGCTGGTGGTCGGGGAACCCCGACGGATGCGGTTCCCGGTCTTGCGAGTACACCTCGGCCAGGGTGCAGCAGTCGTCCTCCCCGTCCAGGAGGTCATCGACGAGCGCATCGACGCCCTCCAGGGTGGTGATGACGACCGGCGCCTTCCCGTGGCCCTTCCGGTACCTGGCTTCGACGCCCTTCGTGAGCATTCGTTCGTCCATGGTGCTTTGTTCCTTCCGTACGCCTTGCTCCGTCGGCCGTCGCGACAACCCGGGGCCGGCCGGTGCACTCGGCCGCACTCGCCTGTCGCACTCCGGCCACCCGCGCCCTCGCCGCCGCGCGGGCCGCCCCGGTCCGCTCGTAGGTCTCCCCGGGCGGGAAGGGCTCGGGTGACGGTGCGGGCGCGTACCGTGGGATCCGGAGCGTACGGAGAGCTGGGGAGGCGGGCGTTGCGCACTGTCGGGCGGGCGGCCTGGTACACGACACTGGCGGCGCTGTTGGGGGGAGCGGTGTTCTTCGGCACCCGCAGACTGGCGGACTTCGCCCACCGCACCCGCCTTCAGGTGGCCGTCCCGCTGCTGGTGGTCCTTGTCCTGTGGGCCGTCTTCCTCACCTGGTGGGTGCGGCGCGACGACCCGGCCGCGTGGATGGCGGCGCTCGCCGCCCTCGCCACGGGCATGCTGTTCCTCCACATCTCCCTGCTGGACACCCGGTCGCTGCGCGAGCGCGGTGTGGAGCAGCACGCCCGAATAGCCAAGGTGACCACGAAGTTCAACGCCGACGACACCTCCTACCAGGTCTACACGCTGGAAGCCCTGGACGGTCCGCCGATCAACGGGACGGCCACCGGAAGCTTCGGCGGGTCGAAGGAGGTCGGCGAGACCGTCACCGTCACCACCGACCCGTCCGGCCAGGTCGCCCCGCAACTGGGCAAGCGCCCGAGCGCCGCCAAGCAGCTGTGGATGGGCCGGGTCGACAGCGCCCTCGCAGTCCTCCTGGTCCCGGTGCTGATCGGCTGGACGGTCGAGCGCACCAAGAAGCGCCCCGCCCGGCCTCGTAGTTGATGCGCCGACGCTCGTGGGCGCCGCCCACCGCGTGTCTTCCTCCCTGGGAGCCCGTCAGGGGACGGCCGTCGCCGACACCGGCGGGATCGGCACCACCGGCGTGTTCACCGACGGCCTGTCCGACGTCCTCGACGGCGCCTCCGTCGTACCCGGATCCGTCACCGCCGGCGCGAGCATCATCGGCACCGTCCTGACCTGGTCCGGGCGGCCGGGCGTGCCCGACGGGGTGTTCGGGGCCGAAGGCCGCACTCTGATCGCTCGACGGTCCCGAAGGTAAGGTGTCGACGCACCGCTTCCGCCGTACCCCGCGCAGCCGTGGGCACGTCGGCTCCGGACGCCGTCGCGAACGCAGCGGCAGACCCGGGCGGCGGACTATCGTGTCCGGTTCGGGTGGCGGCCGCCTCGCGCGGCACGAGGAGCGGTCGTTCGGCGGGGGGCGTGCATGCTGAAGGGGCTGGCCCAGTGGGGTCAAGAGCCCTACTGGACGAGGATCGGGGACCAGCGCCTCGGCCTGGCCCCGCCGGGCAGCAGGGACACGGGCCTGCTGCGCAGTGGGTCCGCCCCCTGCCTGCTGACGGTCCTGCGGCTGGCGGCGTACCAGGAGACGGGCAGGAGGAGCGATCCGAACCTGGCGGCGGCACTGGTGCGTGCCGGTCGTCTCGCCCGGACGGTCGAGCTGGTTCGCTCGGGCGCCGGTCGGGCCGGGCCGGAGGAGGATCTCGTCCACCTGGTGCGGACCGCGGGCGAGGCCGGGGATCTGGACGGTGCGCGGGCGCTCGCCGAGTCGCTGACCGACCGCGCGCTGCGGGACAGCGCCCTGGTCGCCCACATCCCGGCGGTGGCACGCGCCGGTGACCACGAGGGTGCCGCCGGCCTGGCGCGGACGGTCCGCTACCCGCACAACTGGCCGCGTGCCTGGGCCGGGCTGGCGAAGGCGGTGGCGGACGGCGGCGACCTCCCGGCCGCGCTCGGGTACGCCGCCAGAGCCGTCGAGTGCGCCGGCGCCGGCGCGGAGTCGGGGCGCGCGCTCGTGACGGCGATGGAGATCGCGCATGCCGCCGGCGACCACGTTCTGGCGGGCATGTTCGCCGACCGCGTGGAGGACCTCGTCCGCCGCGAGGGCCGCAAGGGTACCGGGCAGCGCGCGTCCCTCGTCGCGGTGCTGGCCTTCGAGGTCCGCAACGGCGACCTGGACCGGCTCGACGCCGTGCTGGGCAGCGTGGCCCGTGCCGCCGCCGCGAGGGCGGCCGAGGAGGCCGAGGCCGCGGCGACGGGGGCGCAGGAGTGTGACGCCGACCCCGATGTCCTGTGCCTCACGATCCGCGCCCGGCCCAGCCCGCACTTCGACGCGAGGATCGTGCCCGAGCTGCTGGAGGCGATCGCCGAGAGCGCCGACCGGGAGGTGGCTCTCGCTCTGGCCGACCGGGCCGAGGAACTGCTCCGCCGCGACGCCGGCTTCGAGGGCTTCGCACTGCGGGAGGCCGTGACCTTGCTGCTGGCCCGGCACGGGCAGGTCGAGCGGGCCACGGCGCTCGCCGACCGGATCGCCGATCCCGATCTGCGGGCGGCGCGGAAGGCCGGAGTCGTCGAGGCGCTGGCCCGGTCCGGGGACACGGACCGGGCCGAGGCCCTCGCTCATGCCCTGGCCGACCGCCGGGCGCGGAGCCGGGCCTTGATGGCGGTCGTCGGCGAGCTGGCCCGGCGCGGCGACACGGCCCGGGCCGAGGCCCTCGTCCCCGCGATTCCCGACCGCTGGGGGCGCGGCGAGGCACTCGTCGACGTCGTCGGTGCGCTGGCCCGCCAGGGTGAGCCGGAGCGGGCCGAGGACCTGGCCCACACGATCCCCCACGGCCGGGCGCGGGCGCGGGCCCTGGCGGCCCTGGTGGAACTGTCGGAGCCCGCCCGCGCCCGCAGGCTGGCCGCCCGGGCCGTGTTCCTCGGCGGCTGGGCGATGGTCCTCGACGACCTGGAGGAGATCGCCCCCGGTGGGACAGCGGCCATCGCCGACGAGGTGATGCGCCGGCGGAAGGCACGCACTCCCGGCACGGGGGCGACACAACGATGAGGACGGCCCCCGGGCCGTCGGCCGTGACGCGGGGCTGAGAGCGGCGCGGGAACGGACGAGGCGGGCCGACCCCCGTACGGGAGCGGAGCAGGAGCGGGACCCGCCTTCGGCGATGCACTCCGCGGGACCTGTCGGCGATGGCGGGCGAACGGAAGTTCCTGATGGTCGCGGACTCCAAGCTGGTGTCCTATGCGAACATCGCCGCCTTGCAGGCCGCCGGGGTGGAGTTCATCGCACCGGTCCCAGCCGCGCAGGTCAAGGACGAGGTCTACGCTGCCCTCGATCTGGAACAGGCTTCGGTGGTGGACTGGGTGCCCGACCGGGAGGCGGGCAAGGCACCTGCCGAGCGGGAGGTCTATCGGGTACTGGAGGACGTCCACACCCTGGCCGGGCCGCGCAAGCGCGACCCGGTGCTCACGGTGCGCCGGATCCTGGTCCACTCCACCGCCAACGCCAAAGGTCAGCAGGCCGCCCGCGCCAAGCGCCCGGCCAAAGCCACCGAGGAACTGGACAAGCTCGCCCGTGCGGCGGGCGGACGGCATTACAGGACTCGGGAGAAGATCGCCGCCCGGGTCGGGGTCATCGCCGCCCGCCGCCGTGTGGTCTCGTGCCTGCGCTGGCACATCACCGAGGACGAGGCCGGCACCCCGGGCCTGGACTGGCATTTCGATCACCAGGCGCTGGATGCCGAGGCCGCCGTCGACGGCTGGTACGCACTGCTGGCCGGCCTGTCCGCCGACAAGGCCGACCCCGCGCAGGTCCTGGTCCACTACAAGGGCCAGGGCGCGGTCGAGCGCCGCTACGCGGACTTCAAGGGCCCGCTCGCCGTCGCTCCGCTGTTCGTGCAGCACAACCACCGCGTCGCGGCTCTGGTCCAGGTGATCTGCCTGGCACTGCTGGTGTTCTGCCTGATCGAACGCCAGGTCAGACGGGCGCTTGGCCCCGAACAGACCATGGTCGGCCTCTATCCGGACAACCGCCGGGTCCGCCCCACCGGCCGGATGATCCTCTACCACCTCGGCGAACTCACCCTGCGCATCGGCAGCATCTTCGACCGGCCGATAGTGCAGATCACCCGCGGCGTTCAACTCCACCTCCTCGAACTCCTCGGCATCGAAGTCACCCAAACCCGCTGGCCACAGACCTGAAACGGTGACCCGCGAAGTACGGGACCAGCAGGGCGTCGGTGCAGAGGGAGAACTGCAGAGCGGCGTCGACCAGCGTGTCCAGGTCGACGTCAGCGGGGTCGAAGCTCTCCCAGTCGGCGCGGGGAGACCGACGGCGGCGATCGGCCCGAGGTTGCCTCACCAGTGACCGGTCTGGCGCCGAGCCGGTTGCACCGGCATGACGACCAATCCGCTGTTCGCGCCGCCGTTGCACTCCGACACCCGCGACGAGGGCGTTCCCGACGGCGAGGACCAGGCGCGGCGCGCTGCCGAACAGGCGGCGCTGCACCGGGCCGCCGACGCGGGGAGGCAGCGGCCGCGTGGGTGCGCGTGCTGGCCGGCCACCAGGACGAGGAGGACCACGGCCGGCTGCTGGAACGGGTGGCCGAGGCGATCGTCCGGGCGAGCAGCCGCGAGATCGTCCCGGGCAGCAACGGCCTGCTGACCGAAGGACCTCGCTACACGCTGGCTGCGGACATGGTGCTCGGCGCCCTGTACTCCACCGGCACGCTACCCCAGCTCCACCCCGGCGAACGGATGCCACTGATCGTTGTCTGCTCGATCACCACCGCCTTCCCGTCCTGCGTGCTCGGCGGCCTGCCCCGCGAACTCGAACTCCTCGCCGCCGAATTCGAGGCCGCCACCGCCGTCCGCCGCGCCGCCGCTGGTACCGGCCGGTGGGCACCGTCCGGCCCGGCCGGGCGCGGCGGGCACGGCGGGCACTCGGGCCCGGCGCCGCCCAGGCCCTCGCGACACCGTCCGCGCGCCCCGTACCCCACCGCCCTGGTCACCGGAAGCCGTCGACACCGCCCAGCGCAGCCTGTTGGAGCGGTTCGAGGCGACGGCCGAGGCCGAGGGGTGGCGGGACGCCTTCGACGAACTCGACGAAGATGAGCTGGCAGAGGCCGCCGCCGAGGCCTGGATGCCCAGTGCTCGCCCTGACCGGCCCCGCCCGCCGTTGGGAGCCCAAACGCCTGCGACTACGGCTGTTCTCCGCCGCCGCCCGCCTGGTCACCACCGGTCGTCGCCGCTACCTCCGTCTTGCCCGCCACTGGCCCTGGACCGACGTGATCACCAGCGCTTTCAGTCGCCTGCAATCGCTGCCGAACCCCGGCTGACCAGCAATAACGGCCCATCCCGACGAGCAGCCCTGCCCCCGGAGTCGTGGAACCCGGCGCCCACTCGACGCGACAGCCGGGCCACCGCCCTGCCCTTCGCCAGCCCGAGAAGCCGAAACGGCCCGCCCGAGAAACCGACGGACCGTCACGAAAGATTCGAGGTTGGCGACAGAGCCCAGAAGTTGGACCAGAACCACGATTCGTGATCGAAGCACAACCTTGCCTGACCCCCCGATCGGGATCCCCCGATCGGGATCCTGCAGGGCCGGCCCAAGACGAAGTGGGGCTGGCCCCCGCCAGCCATCCTCCAGACCGGCCGGCCATGACACGTGGGGAACGCGGATACCGAGTCTGAACACCCGGAAGGCATGGGCCGAAGCGCGTGGCACAGCTCCCGCGCGACTCCGGCGTTCTTCCGCGTTCCAAGCCGCTGCTCCACCAAGGGCGTACCCGGCTGGACAGCACCCCGAACGCCTTGTTGATCTGCGGCTTCCAGCTGGGCCGGCCGCCGCGCTGGAGACCGTGGCGTGCGAGACGCCAAGCCGTTCCGCCGGATTCGTTGTCGGGAAGTTGCCCCTCCCACGGACCGGGCAGATGACGCGGGGGTCAGGGCCAGCTTGCGGGCACGGTGTCCTTCGTCACCAGCCTGTCGCTGGACCAGCAGAGTCGGTAGATGTCGACCTCTTCCAACAGGTTGCGGCCGGAACGGTAGAACTCGCACGTGGCGCCGGGCGGCCGGGGTGCGGAACGGGCGTGGTCGGGCGGGTAGGGGTAGGCGCGGGCGGGCAGCAGAGGGGTGAGTTCGACGCGCGGCCGACCGATGGTCAGCTCGTCGAACCGGGATGGCGGCAGCACGCTCGTCGTCAGTTGCCAGGCCAGATAGACGGCGGCGGGCACGAAGAAGGCGGCTGCGACGACCGGCGCTGCGAAGGCAGCGATGGAGCGGCGGCGAGCAGCGCTCCGTACGGAGGCGAGCCGCCTGGCGCTCTCTGGTGTGACGGCGTCCGTGTTGAGGGCTCGGGGGGAAGCGGTCCCGGACGGCAACGCGGACTCGGTGTGCCGCCCGCGGGTCCTGGCCTGTGTTCCGGGCGCCGTCCCGGGTCCCGGAGCCGGTGTCCTCGGGTGGGCCGCGGCCTGGTGCGGGAGGACGGCGGTGACGCAGAACCCGTCCTGATACGGGCCGCTCCACAAGGAGCCTCCGAGAACCGACACCCGCTCCCGAAGCCCCATCAGGCCCCGGCGGCCGACGCCAGATGTCGGGCCTTCGGCCGCGTGCGCCGGCCCGTCAGCCGGTGGAGCGGCGTTCACGACGCTCACGCGGGTACGGTCGGCCTCGTGTGTGATCCGCACCCGGATCGCACCGTCCGGCGCGTGCTTCATGGCATTGGTGAGGGCCTCCTGCACCACCCGGTACATCCCGCGCTCGACCAGCGGGGACAGCGTGGGCACCGCCCCGCGCCGCTCCCAGCGCACCGGCACCCCGGAGGCGACCGCCCGTCCGAGGAGGTCCTCGACGGTATCGTTGACGGGCAGGCCCGCACCTGTTTCCGTTCCGGGCGGGTCGTGCAGGACTGCGACGGTCTCCCGCAGTTGTTCCACCGCGTCCGCGATCGTCCCGCGCAGTTCGGCGACTTCGGCGCGATCGCGGTCCGTGAGGTCGGGGGAGAGTTCCAGGGCCCCGGCGCGCAGGGCGACCAGGCTCAGGGCGTGGCCGAGGGAGTCGTGCATGTCGGCCGCGATGTCCGCGCGTTCGGTCAGCCGCGCCCGCTCCGCGACCAGGTGTTGCCGCTCTTCCAGGCTCCGGGCCAGCCGCCAGCCCTCCCGCACGAGTTCGCGCCGGCCACGCCAGTGCCGTCCGGCCAGCCAGGGCAGCAGAAGGGCGGAAGGCAGCACGGTCAGCGCGTAGAACCACCAGACGGCCTGCGTCCGCAGCACCGCGCACGTCGCGAGATCGGCCGCGAGGCACCCGGCGAGCACCAGGAGAGGGCGCCGTGCCGCGGCGACCCGGGCGCCCAGCACACAACTCAGGGCGGCCAGCGACAGGACCTGGGCGTTGGCGGGGGTCGCGGAGTCGGCCAGACCCAGCGCGCACAGCCCGTTGACGAGGACGACCGCGGCCCCCGGTCGACGGCGGGCCAGTGGCACGGCCACCGCCAGGACGGCCAACGGGAGGAGCAGGTCCAGGGCCGGCGAGGCCGCGCCCGCTTCCCGGAACCCGTAGCCGGTGGCGGCAGCGAGCACGCTCCACAGGGCCACGTCGCCGCGTACGGACCTTGCTGAAGGTATGCGCGTGTGCAGCATGACGCGTCGACTGTCCTTTCGATGGATGTCCTCACCTGCCCGGGTCGATTCTGTGGGACGGGCCCGGACGTCCGACGATGGGGTGGGCACGATGAGGGCGTCCGGGCCGGTTCCGACGCGGGGTCAGGCGTCCCGGCGGCGCAGCACGTACAGGCCGATCAGGTGTGCGGTCGCGGCCCATGCCGCCACGATCAGGACCGCCGTCGCCGGTGTGTACGGGGCCTCGGCGCCGATGCGCATGAAGTGATCTCCGGATCCTTGCGGCAGATGGTCGTTGACGTCCGCGAGCGTCGGGCCTCCGAGCCCCAGGAGCATGCTCGGCAGTGCCCACAGGAGTGTGACGAGGATTGAGAGCGCGCCGGCCGGGTGGCGCGTGGCGAACGCCACCCCGACGGTCAGCACGGCGACCAACGCCTGGTAGAGACCTATCGCGAGGACCTGCCGGAGGCTCGGGCCTGTCTCGAAGGAAGCCCGTCCGTCGAACGCCACCCAGGCCACCGCCGTGCCCACGACGGCGAATGCGGTGCCGGCGACGAACGCGACCACGGCCGCCACCAGTGCCTTCGCCGCCTGGACCCGATGCCGCCGGGGCACCCACAGCAGGGAGGCCCGCACGCTCCCCGTCGAGTATTCGGAAGTCACCGCGACCGTGGCCAGGACGACGACGGCGAACTGGGCGAGGACGGCGGAGGAGGCCGCCGCGTTCCCGACGGGCTGGATCGGATGCCCGTTGATGCGGGCGATCGAGGCGTAGTAGTAGGTGAAGACGCCGGTGATCGCGAGGCCCGCCAGAAGGCAGAGACAAGGGGCCCGGACGGACCACAGTTTGGTCCATTCGGAGGCGATCGCCCCGGCGAAGCCACCGGGTGCGCCCCGGCCAGGGGTGTCGGGCACGGCCCTGGGCGGGTCCGTCGGCCTGTCGGGTGTCGTCGTCGTGGTCACTGTCGTCCCCCTTCGTTCGGCGCCGCGGCCGCGTCGGTCGTGTCCGCGCCTTTGCCGCCCGTCGTGTACTCGGTGCTGCGCGCGGTCAGGTCCATGTACGCCTGCTCCAGCGAGACCCGGACATCGCACAGCTGGTGCAACCGGACCCGGCAATGGTGGGCCAGGTCACCGATCTCGGCGGCGGTGCGGCCCTCGACGGTGAGTTCGCCGGTCGCGGACGTCTCGACACTCACCCCCTCAGCCGTCATCAGGCGACGGACCAGCGTCGCCCGCTCCCCAGGGTCGGGCACCACGGCGCGCGCCGACGCGGGAGAGGCGGCGGCGAGGAACTCCGTCATGGAGGTGTCGCTCAGCAGCCGGCCCCGTCCGATGACGACGAGATGGTCAGCCGTCAGCTGCATCTCGCTCATCAGATGGCTGGAGAGGAACACGGTGCGTCCTTCCGCCGCCCGGTCACGGACGAGCCGACGGATCCAGCGCACACCGTCCGGGTCGAGGCCGTTGACCGGCTCGTCCAGGACGAGCACCGGCGGATCGCCGAGCAGGGCGCCCGCCACCCCGAGCCGCCCGCTCATGCCGAGCGAGTACGTGCCCGCCGGCCGACGGGCCGCCTTGGTCAGGCCCACCGTCTCCAGCACCTCGTCCACGCGGCGTACCGGGATGCCGTTGGCCCGGGCCTGGGCGAGCAGGTGCGTGCGGCCGGAACGGGCCGGGTGGACGGCCCGGGCGTCCAGCATCGCGCCGACCGCACACAGCGGCCGTCGCAGGTCCGCGTAGGGCCGGCCGGCGATCAGGGCCCGCCCGCGGGTGGGGTGGTCCAGGCCCAGGATCATGCGCATCGTGGTGGACTTCCCGGCCCCGTTGGGGCCGAGGAAGCCGGTCACGCGGCCGGCCTGGACGTCGAGTGTCAGCTCGTCCACGGCGAGGGTGTCGCCATAGCGTTTGGTGAGTCCTTGGAGGGTGATCACGGAGTTCCTTCATGTAGGTCGCGGACCGCGGAATACAGCACGCGGACGTCGACGGTGGCGCACACCGGCCGACGCGTGATGGGCCTGGCCCGGGGCGGCCGCCTCGTTTTCCGTACGGAAGCGACGCTAGGAGTCCGCGGCGTCGGCGCCCATTGGTCGAACGGCAGCGGCGTCCTGCCTTTCGTCGGGGGTATGCCCCGACCCGGGGCGGATCTGCGGGACTTGCCGTTCGCACGGTGGTGCGTCGGCCGTAGGCTCGCCGCGTGGAAGAGACGACACCGAGCAGCCGGCCGGTCCGGGTCCTGGTGGCCGACGACGAGGCGATGGTCCGGGCTGGTGTGCGGGCCATCCTCGCCAGGGACCCGCACGTCGAAGTGGTCGCCGAGGCGGGTGACGGGCACGAGGCCATCGCGCTCACCCGCCGGTACCGGCCGGACGTGGTCCTGTTGGACATCCAGATGCCCGGCTTGGACGGGCTGACAGCAGCGGCGCGGCTCCACCGAGAGCCGACGGCAGTCGGTGTGATCATGCTGACGACCTTCGGTCAGGACGAGTACGTCACCCGCGCCCTGGAGGAGGGCGCCGACGGCTTCCTGCTGAAGGCGGACGACCCGAGGGAACTGCTCAACGGGGTACGGGCGGTGGGAGCCGGCGGGGCCTACCTGTCCCCGCGGGTCGCCGGCCGAGTCATCGCCGGGCTGCGCGCCCACCGGGCGGCACATCCCCACCGCTCGCTGGAGCGACTCACGGACCGGGAGCGCGAGGTGCTGGCCGGACTCGGGACGGGGCTGTCCAACGCGGAGATAGCGAGCCAGCTGCACCTGGTCGAGGGCACGGTGAAGGCGCACGTCAGCGCGGTGCTCGCGAAGCTGGGCGCCCGCAACCGGGTGGAGGCGGCCATCGCCGCGTACGAAGCCGGCCTGATCCTGCCACGCCGTGGCTGACTCGGTGCCAGCGTCCCGCCACGTGCCGATCAGCGCGGCCGGTCTCCTCGCACATGCCGGGGGGTCTTCGCCGGTTTCGGCCCGTCCGCGACCGGGGGTCTTCGCCGGTTTCGGCCCGTCCGCGCTGACGGGCCGAAACCGGGGAACGGTCACACGCCGATGAAGCTCACCGTTCCGTTCGACACGGCCGTCGTCGCGGTCCGGCGGCTACGGGAGGCGGGTGTGCCCGCGGCCGTCCGGTGCACCTGGTGCGACCGGACGGTGCCCGGCGACGGGACGCCGCTCGGTCCGGGGCCCTGTGCGTCCCGCTACTGGTCGAGCGCCCATTGCCCGGCGAACTCCCTCACCAGCTGTGACTGCGGGTTCTGCGGCACCTACGGGCCCACCCGCCTCACCCTCTGAACGCCCTGGCGCTCCTGGGGGCGGCAAGGGCAGAGGGTGAGCACGGGTGGGCCAGGGCCGTCAGGCGGCCGGCCAGCCGTGGTGGGTCAGGCCGCCGGGGTCGGTGAGGGCGCCGCGGATGCCGGCGGCGGGGTAGGGGATCAGGTCGTCGGGCAGGCCGTCCTCGGTGAACCAGCGCAGGTCCAGGCACTTGTCGGGTTCGCGGTTGACCGGCTCCCCCTCCCACGCGGCGGCGAGGTAGAACAGCCCCAGGCGCAGGATCGCCGGGTCCTGGCGGTGCAGGACGGTGTGGGCGAGGTGGAGGTGGGCCGGGTCGACCGTGATCCCGGTCTCCTCCTCCAGTTCGCGGGCAGCGCCGTGGGCCGGCTTCTCACCGGGGTCGAGTTTGCCGCTGGGGGCGTGCCACTGGCCGTAGCCGTAGGGGCCGCCGCGCTGGGACAGCAGGACCTTGCCGTCCGGGGTGCGCAGGATGACGTGGACGTCCACGACGGGAAGCGGGGTGGGACGCGTGTCGCTGGTGCTCATGTTCTCTCTAACTCCCGTACGGGATTTTGGTGTTGATCGTCCGGGGCGGTACCTGTTCCAGGATGGCCTGTGCGGTCTGCTCGGGGGTCAGGTGGGTGGTGTCCACGGTGTGGAGCCGGTAACCGAGCCGTTCGAGCACGGGGGCGGCCTCCTGGTAGAGCCGCAGTTCGCGGGCGGTGGCGGCGGCGTCGAGTTCGAAGCGGTGCCGGGTGCCGCGGTGGGCGAGGCGGCGCTGCACGGTGTCGGGGTCGGCGGTGAGGAGGACGGCGAGGTCGGGGACGTCCGCGCCCTCGTTGACGGCGAGGAGGAAGTCGGTGTCGACGCCGTCGGCGCGCTGGAGGACGAGGGTGGAGGGCAGGTAGCGGTCCAGCAGCACGGTGGTGCCGGCGGCGCGGCGGGGGCGGACGTCGGTGTCGAGCTGGTGGAGGCGGTCGGCGGCCACGGCCAGGGCGAGGGCGCGTCCTCGCATCGTCGCGGCGGCCACGCGCACGGCCTGGCCGTAGGGGGTGGCGGAGGGCCCGGTGGCGGTGTGGACGGTGTGTCCGGCCGCCAGCAGGGCGCGGGCGGTGGCGGCGACGGCGGTGGACTTGCCCAGGCCGCTGGGCCCGTCCACGGTGAGCAGCAGGCCGTTCACGCGGTCACCTCGCGGCGGGCCGCGGCGGTGTTGCGGTGGTGCTGTTCGCGGGAGATGTCGGCGAGCCAGCCGTAGAGCCGGGTGAGGGGGACGTGGCCGAACTGCTGGCCGGTGGCGAAGTTGAACTCGTCGCGGCCGCGCATCGCCTCGTCGGCGCCGTGTCCGGTGAGGTCGACGTCCTGGTAGGTCTGCATGGCCTCCGGGTCCCAGCCCTGCCGGACGAGGTCGGCGAAGACGGGCGAGCCGGGGTAGGGGCGGAAGGTGAACGCGGAGGCCCGGAAGGTGCCGGGCAGGCGGTCGGACAGGGCCCAGAGCTCGCGGATGTGGGCGAGGGTGGCGAGGGCGTCCTCCGTGGTCTCCCCGGGGTAGCCGAGGATGAAGTACCCCTTCACGCCGATGCCCTTCTCCAGCAGCCGGCGGGCGACGGTGAGCGTCATCGCGGGGGTGATCCGCTTGTCCATCGCCTCCAGGATCCGGGCGGAGCCGGACTCGATCCCCAGCGCGACCTCGCGCAGTCCGTTGCCGCGCAGCCGCTCCAGGACGGTGTCGCTCTCGCGGTCGAGGACGTTGATGCGGCCGGTGGCGTCCCACACGTACCTCT
Source organism: Kitasatospora sp. NPDC054795 (assembly GCF_053611565.1). NCBI lineage: Bacteria > Bacillati > Actinomycetota > Actinomycetes > Kitasatosporales > Streptomycetaceae > Kitasatospora > Kitasatospora sp. NPDC054795. Next base: position 41,374 of record NZ_JBSHAP010000041.1, on the reverse strand, counting down.
CGCCGACGCGCTCGGCGGCGAAGGCGTCCAGGGCGGGGTGGATGACGCGGCGGGCGCCGAGGAAGAGGTCGTCCACCGCACGGAAGGCCGTGCAGCCGAAGTCGGCGTCGAGCCGGTGCATCTCGGCGATGATGTTCTCGGGGGTGCGGGTGCGGATGCTGACCTCGGGGTTCATGGAGGCGGCGGCGCCGCAGAACCCGCACTCGTAGGGGCAGCCGCGCGAGCACACCAGGTTGGCCTCGATGCGGCCGTCGGCGGCCCGGTACGGGTCCTGGGCGAGGAAGCGGCGGTCGACGGCGAGGGCGTCGATGTCCGGGGCGAGCCAGCGCCCGGTGTCGCCGGGGCGCGGGATGCCGCAGGCGGTGGTGCCGAGCAGGCGGTCGCGCCACATCACCTTCGGCAGTTCGCGGCGCCGGTGGACGTCCGCGAGCAGGGCGGTGACCCGGGTCTCGCCCTCGCCGATCACCAGGGCCTCCAGGCGGGCGAAGCGCGGGTCGGCCAGGACGCGCTGCGGGTCGGCCTTGGCGTGGTGGCCGCCGGCCATCAGTGCGATCGCCGGGTCCAGGGCGGCGGCGATCCGCGCCGTCAGTTCGTAGGTCGGGGCGAGGAGGTTGAACGCGGCCCAGCGCGGCCGCAGCGCGTTGACGGCGTCGGCGGTGCGCCGGATGCCGAGTCCGTGGGCCTCGGCGTCCAGGATCCCGACGTTGAAGCCGTGCGCGGCGGCGTGGGTGGCGATGTAGCCCATGCCGAGGACCGGCAGCGTGTAGTCGTTGACGCGCGGGCGCAGGCCGTAGTCGCGCAGCGGGGCGTTGACGAACAGGCAGTCGAGGGCGCGGTCCGGGTCGGCTCCGGCGACCAGCTCATGGGTGGTGCGGGTCTGTTCCTCCGAGTTGATCGGTGCGGGCATGAGCCCCCCAGGTGAGTGTCGACAGGGTGAGGGTGTGCAGGTGGCGCGGTGCGTTGCCGGCCAGGTGGTGCCAGTGCGCGCCGAACAGGGCCTCGGTCTTCTTCGGCTTGTCGGCGGCGGGCCAGGGGTGGTCGGGAGCGATCCGGGCGGCCCAGGTGCGGACCGCGAGGTCGGCGTGCGGGTACACGGAGAAGTCGCCGGTGAAGTCAGCGGCCGCCGCGGCCGCCGTCCAGGGCCCGATCCGCGGCACGCCGACGAGCTCGGCGGCCAGGGCCGGGGCGTCCAGCCGCTCCCAGCGGGCCCGGTGCTCCAGGTACGCGTTCGCGGCCGCGCGCAGCGCGGTGCGGTGGAACGTCGTTCCGACGGCGGCGAACTGCTCGTCGGTCAGGGTGAGGACGGTCTCCGGCGTCGGCGCGGTGTGCAGGGTGCGGTCTGGAGCGGGGCCGTGGCCGTTGCCGGGGGCGGGGCCGTTGTCGGAGGCGGGGCCGTTGTCGGAACCGTTGCCGGGGACGGGCAGCTCGGTGCCGTGGGCCGCGCACCAGCCGCGGTAGAGGCGCCGGGCCTGGTCGGCGCGGACGACCTGGCGCAGGACCGCGGTGGTGATCGCGTCCCACAGCCACGGATTGGCCACCCGCACGCTCGGCCCGAGACCGCGCAGGCCGGCGAGGAGGGCGGGCGGGACGGTGCCGGGCAGCGACGTCGGGTCGGTGGTGACGAGGGCCGGCTTGGTGTCCTCCGTGCCGTCCACACAGGCCAGGTCGAGGCCGTCGGGGGTGAGGGTGGCCACCCAGCGGCCGTCGGCGGTGCGCAGGGGGCGCTGCCGGTGGCCGGTGGTGGTGTTCTCCTGCCAGGCTGGGTGATCGGTCGTCAGGACGGTGTGCACGGGGCGCTCCTTGCCTAGGGTGCCGAAGTGGGCCGCCCCAGCTTGCCAAGTCCGGGCGGGTGCCGGGGCCGGTTCGGCCGGGATCCCGTCGACGTCGGGGCACGGAGCGCGGGGATCCCGTCGGCATCGGAGCGCCGGGACCGTGGGGCCGGGTGCTGTTTCACCGGCGCTCGGGCACGGGGTCGATCACGCCTGCGGCGGCGAGGGTCCGGTAGAGCGCGTGGTGCTCGGCGTCGGTCATCCGGCGCGAGTGCGCCGGTGCCTCGCCGCCGACGGGTGGGGGCCAGGCCGAGACCGGCGGGATCAGGTCGGAGGCGGCGTGGGCGGCGGAGCGGTAGGGGCCGCGCAGCATGAGGGTGGTCGTGCCGGGCAGCATGACGGCCCGGTGCACGAGCGTGGGCGCCAGGGTGTAGCTGCTTCCGGGGAGTTCGGTGGTGGTGACGGCCGGGCGCAGGTCGCCGGAGGTGAACGGGCCGTCGGCGCGGTCGGCGGTACGGTCGGCGGCGCGGCCGTCGGTTTGGCCGTCGGTTTGGCCGTCGGTGCGGCCGTCGGTGCGGCCGTCGGTGCGCAGGAAGACGGTGTGGAGGTAGCCGCCGGTCAGGACGCGGGCGGCGAACGGGTAGGCGTGGTCGTGCGGGAGCAGCTGGTTGCCGGGGCGGGGGTTGGTGTTGAGGCGGACCTCGTACCCGAGGTCGTCCGCCGTGGACAGGACGAGACGGTCCAGCAGCAGGGTGGTGCGGGAGGCCTCGTACCGCTCGGGGGCGAGGACGGTGGTGGTGACCAGGTAGGACAGGAGACCGCGGTCGGCGGCGAGGCGGCGGAGGACGTCGGACTCGGCGTGGATCCGCGGCAGGTCGGCGGCGCGCAGGTCGGGGATGTCCTCCAGCCGGGGTGCGGCGGCCCGGGCCGCACCGGTCGGACGGGGGCCGGTGAGGCGCGCGTGGGCGTCGGCGGCGGCGGCCCGGTACTCGTCCGGGGTCAGCGGCGCGCTGCCCGGGGCCGAGGTGGGGGCCCGGGTGGAGTCCGGGGCATGGGACGCGATGAGCTGCGCGCTGTCCGGGGAGCCCGCGAGCCGGGTCGTGGCACCCGCGTGCAGGAGGCAGACCTGGCCGGGGTCCAGGGCGCGCAGGTACTGGGGGTCGTCGTGGTCGACGTCGTCCCGGTCGCGGTAGAGGGCGAGGTCCAGGGTGCCGACGAGCGGAACGAGGGCGGTGGGGCGGTCGGCGGGCCGGGGCCCGGCGGGAGTGGAGCCGTCGGGGGAGGTGCTGTCGGGCAGGCGCAGGTGGATCGCCGGGTGGCCGTCGCGGGGCGCGGCGAGCAGGAGCAGGGTGTGGCCGGGGACGGTGCGGGAGCCGGCCGCGAGGGTGCCGGGGTCGGCCCGGTCGAGCAGGTGCAGGACCAGCTCGGTGGCGGAGGCGAGCCAGGCGTCGGTGACCAGGTGCTCCGGACGGTCGGTCAGGGCGTCAGGGTCCAGGTCGGCCAAGCCGACGGCGGCCAAGTCGGCGGCGGCCGGGGTGCTCTGCGGCGGGGTCACAGGCATGGTGATCTCCTCCATGAGGTGGTGGCCGCACCGCAGGGCCCGGGGCTCGTGGACCTCCGACAGCGGGCGGGCGTCCGTGCGGGAGGCCGTCATCGCGGCCCCCAGTTCCACGGGGCGGGGCGCGCGCCACGCAGGCAAGCAACGCGGTGGGCGGCCTGCCGGTGGGCGGCGGCATCGAGGTGGGCGCGCCGCACCGTGTCCATCACCACGTGGAGGACGACGACGTCACGCACGACCTGGTAGCCGGACCAGGCCCCGATGTAGGGGTGGTCCGGGAGCCGGCCCTCCCGTTCGTAGGAGAGGTAGGTGTCGGCGTACGTCCGGTGGTCCTCGCGCGGACCGATGAGCAGTTCGGAGCGCCAGCGGGCCGCGACCAGGTCCCACTCCCGGTGGCCGCGCGTCAGCGGGCGGCGCAGCAGGAGCCCGACGTGGACGCCGTCGTCGTGGCAGGGGACCATGCCGAGGGCGCCGAGGACGACGGTGTCCGGTGTCGGCCAGTCCAGGTAGTCCCACTCCTCGCGCAGCTGCGCCGTGTGCTCGCGCAGGAACCGGCGGGCGGCATCGTCGAGCGGGGCGTCGTCCAGTCCGTCCAGCAGGTGGGCGAACGGGTCGTGCTCCCTCAGCCACGGCGCCGACGCGGGGTCGATGCGGTGGGCGAGGGCGGTCACCCACGCGGACAGGGACGTGTCGGCGCTCGGCCTCCCGGGGTCCTGCCAGAGGGTCACGGCCCGGCCGTCGGCGGCCGCGCGGACGTCGGTGTAGTAGGGGGAGGTGACGGGAAGCCGGTGCTGCCGCAGGAACTGCGCTCCCTTGACGAGCGCCCACGCCTCGTCCAGGTCCGGGTGCACGATGGCGAGCGCGCGCGAGCGCGAGCGCGAGCCCAGCGACCACAGGTGGTTCGGGCTGTCGCTGACCAGCTCGGCCTTCGCGGGGTCGTCGCCGGTGGACACGCAGGCCTGCGTCAGGGCCTCGTAGGAGGCCGCGATGTCCAGTCTGCGGGCCGGGCTGATGGTCTTGAGCAGCGTCTTGGTGCGCGTTCCGACACTCACGGCGCAGTCCTCGGGTACGGAGTGGACGGATGGAGAGGGAAGCGGCCCTGGAGGCGGTGAGCTTGCGCGCCCCGTGCGGGCCGGGGCGGTGCTCTTCCGCCACCCGCCACCGTGTCGCTCCAGGGACGGGTGTTCCGGACTCCGGTGGCACCGGTGTGCAAAGTGCGAAGGCAGCCGTGCGCGGAGGCGACAGGTGCTACTGGAGGCCTACGAGGTGCAGGTCACGCCGGTATTCGGTCGCGCGCCGGCTGCCCGGGCAGCCGGCCCACGGCGGGCCGAGGCCGGAACTCCCGCACGAGCGCGTCCGCGCGCGGCGCCGCGACCCGCAGGTGGACCTGCTCGCCCACGGTGGCCGCCGGACGCGCCTGCTCGGGAAGCCCGATCTCGGCCCAGATCTCCTTGCCGCCCCCGGGGAGCTCTTCGACGCCGAACCGGGACACGACCGCCGTGACGAGCATCAGCCCGCGGCCGCAGGTCGCCTCGTCGGCGGCCGACCGGTACTCGGGCCGGCCGAGCCCCGGGTCGGTCACGGACACCCGCAGCACACCCGCGTCGTACCGCAGGCGGGCGGTCAGCATCACGTCCGGCCGCTCGCCGCCACAGCCGTGCACGACGGCGTTCGTACCGAGTTCGCTCAGCACGAGCTGCACATCGTCCGACACCGCCTCCTGCTGCCGACCGTCCAGGCCGAGCGTCGGCAGCGCCGTCCTCGCCCAGCAGCGGAGATCGCCGATCCGCTTCCTTTCGGCAGGGAACCTTGTCGTGATGGTGCGTGATCTCGGCTCCATCGGGCGCCTCACTCGCTCGGGGTCGGGTATCTCGGGGTACCTCGTGGCACCCTGAGAACGGACACCTCGGAGACTGGTCGCAGCGCGAAGTCACGGCGACGGTTCGTCCAACAGAACCGCTGCTCTTGAACATTGGCGGTACGTTGGGCCGCGTCGAGGTGCCTGATCAGTTCAACACCGGAGCGGTATCTCTCGGTACAGTCATCATCACGGAATGTGGTTCACAAGGTTCACATCCGGATCTGGGGAGGGACCTATGTCGGCGTCCAACACTGCTCTCCAGCAGTTCATCAGTGGTCACGGATTGAAGCTGGACGTGGTGGCACGTGCACACCGCGAGCAGGCGGCTGTCAACGGTGACCTCGGCACCCGTACGACGAAGTCGACGGTGTCGATGTGGTGCAGCGGCCACCGACGTCCGAAGGCGCGCGCTGCCGAATATCTGGCCCAGGCGCTGAGCAAGATCGTGGGACGACTGGTCACACTGGACGAGATCGGGTACGGCGAAGCACAGCCGCAAAGCCTTCCGACGCTGTCGACCGACCCGGTTGCCGCCACCACTGACCTCGGGAGGGTTCTGATGGACATCAACCGCCGAGACTTCCTCCAGCACTCCGTCTACGTCTCGGCCGCACTGGCCCTGCCACTCAGCTACGACCACGAGGCGGTCGACCGTACGCTGCGTGCACGCCAACCCGGCGCCCGGGTCGGCAAGGCCGACGTGGCCGCCGTCCGGAACACCGTGCAGGTGTTCCGTGCCGCTGACGAGCAGTTGGGCGGAGGCCACGGCTTGACCGCAGCCACCTTCTACCTCACCGACGCGGCCACGCCGATGCTCAGCGGTCGGTACGAGGACGAGAAGGTACGTCTCGACGCCTTCAACGCCGTTGCCGAACTCGCCTACCTGCTCGCGTGGAAGCACCACGATCTTCAGCAGGAAGGAGCTGCCCAGCGCTACTACCTCCTCGGGTACCAGCTCGCCTGCATCGCCGACTACCACGGCCACGGTGCGTGGATGCTCCGGGCACTCGCCCACCAGGCACTCAACCTCAAGCAGCCCGAGCACTGTGTGGCCCTCGCGGAGGAAGCCTTGCGCCGCGCCAACGGCCGTGTCGACGCCCAGACGTGGGCGATGCTGCTCATCACTAGCGCCCGTGCCTATGGCGCCACCCGGCAAGGCGGCAAGGCCGCGGACGCGCTGCTGTCCGCGGAGGACGCTCTCGTCAGGACCACCGATCCGGCCGCCGACTACGCACTGGCCGCTGGACCGGCCGGCGCCACCATCAGTTCCCACACAGGTAAGACACTCTCGGAGCTGGGCGACCACAGGAACGCCGAGAAGCACCGCCGCGCCGCGCTGGCCGGCCGTGACCCGGAGAAGTACCGGCGAGTCCATGCGCTGACGCTGGGCGAACTGGCGAGCACCCTCGACAGCAGGGGCCAGATGGACGAAGCCGTGTCCACGTGGGGAGAAGCGTTGGACCTCATGGACGGCATCACCTCGAAGCGCAACACCGAGTCCATCCAGTCCATGCGCAACACCATGCGGCGGTACCAGGCACGCGGCGTACCCGGCGCCGCCACGCTGTCGGAACGCGCCCGGAAGGCTCTCGCCGCCTGACTCATCCGGACACTGCCGGAAGGAAGTTCCGAGGCAGGCACCTGGTTTCCGATCGGGCACGGCAGCGCAGAGCCGTAGGAACGCGAATCCTGTTCACCAGCGAGCCGAACCCCTGCCGCCCCAACCGCTTTCCTCGTGGCGAGGCCATGCACTTCGCCGACCACGCCGCCGCTCTCGACGTGCTCGAGCAGGTGATCCACCAGAAGCCGAGGCCCGTGACGCCGGGCAGAACGTATCCCCGCGTGCGCGGGGCCGACGGCGCAGGCCCGGCTGCAGCTGTCGGCTCGACAGGAGCTATCCCCGCGTGCGCGGGGCCGACTCCGGAACCGACGTCGGCCGGGCGATCTCGGAGGAGCTATCCCCGCGTGCGCGGGGCCGACACTTCCTGACCTGCGGCGATTGGGCGCAGAGTACGCCAATCCATTCAGTTCGAACCCGGAGCCCCGCGTGTACGGGGCCGACGTACCAGAGACCATCTCTCCCAGCTGCGCCCTGACGAGCCGGCTGCGCGTTCGACCTGCGCAGCCCCGCCCCTGTGCGCTACTTGTCTCCCCCATGGATCTCACCCATCAGGGCCTTCGGCGGATGCGAACGCAGGTGGTCCTCAAACGCCGCCGGAGTCTCGACATACTTCTGCATCTCCGGGGTGACCGGCAGGTTTTCCTGCGTCGCCACCCCTCCTGAGTCCCGGGCAAGGACCGCTGCGGTGACACCGCCGGCTGCGATCAGCACTCCCCCCAACGCCAACAGGACTGTCCCTGCACGTCCCACCGCCATACCGGCCCTCCCCATCTCTCCTTACACCAACCCCGGCCTGTCAGCGGCGAACAACGACACGACCCTCCAGGCCGCGTAAGGTACGCGGGCGCTCGAAGCCGCCCCTCAACAATGTAGGCGGACGAACACCGTGTCGGGAGCACTTGAACAAACTGCGCGCCCCGAACCGCCTTCCCTTGCGGCGCTCTCGAAGAAGCGACCAAGGTCACCCGCCTGCCTGAACGGCGACGGTGACATCATGCGCTGGTGTTCTATCCAGACCTCACGCCCTACAGCTACTCGGACAACGACCGGGACACCTTCACCGACATGACAACGGGCTACCGATTCGTCAGCTTCAAGGTCCCCTATACACGGATCAACGTCGGCTGGCTCGACGCGGAAGAGCTCTGGAGCGCCGGCCCCGTCCCGGCAGCCTTCGCCGAGAAGCTGCAGGCTGTCCTGGCGGTCCAGGCCGTCAACGAATGCCTCGGCTATCACGACTGCGACCTCTGCCCGGACATCCCTCCGGCGGACGAGCAGACCTGGCGGCGGCCCGGCCACGTCCGCGCTTGCATCGGGAACGGCGAAATCCGCGTGCCAGCACATCAGGAAGCCGCCTTCGCCGCCCCGCGGCTGGTCGGGCACTACGTGCTGGACCACGGCTATCAGCCCCCTCAGAACTTCATCGACGCGGTTCTGGCCTTCGACCTGGACCACCCCTCGGAGCCCAGCTGGGCCCGCTTCCCCTGGATTCCGTCGGACGCAGAGGTTCTCGACGAGTGAGCCCGAAAGGAGTGCCAGTGCCGACGCCCTGATCTCTGCTTCGACTGAGCTTGTCCTACCTTTCAAGCGGGTCGGATCTGATCATTCGTAGGATCAGGGAAGCCCAGGGGTTCCGGGTATGGCTGCGAGCTTGTCGCCGCCTGATGGCTCAAACGACTTGGCCGCCCGGAGCCCCGCGACGACTCGACCGCTAACGGCCTTGTGTACGAATGAGGTCAGGGCGTGTTGGCCTGGCGGGTTGTCTGATGGGTGCTCACCTCTCGGCGGCGCGGTCGGAGACCAGGGCGGCGACTGCCGCGTAGGTCTCGTCGAAGTACTCGCGGCGTCCGAGGTAGCGCTGGAGAGTTCGCCACTGCTTGTATTCGGCGTTGGCGTGCTCGACGCAGATGCGCTCCGAGGACTGCTGGTGGCGGGCCGCGTCCCAGGTGGCGATGTCTACGGGCGCGGCGCCCTTCTTCGGTTTGAGCGGCGGGGCTTGGACCTGGTCGGGGAATTGCTTGGCAAGTCCCCGGTAGCCCACGTCGACCTTGGCCCTGACCTGGGGGTACTGCTCGAACAGCTCGCAGATTCCCTCGGTCTTCACGGCTGTCTGGTCGTGCATGCGGCCGGGTCGGAAGGCCCCGGCCCACAGGGTGCGGCCCTGCCCGTCAGTGACGACGGTGGCCTTCTTGGTGTTCTGCCGCATCTTGCCCGAGACGTAGGCGCGACGGCCTGGCTTGTTCGCCCGGGGCCGTCGAACCCGGACGTCCGTCCCGTCCAGCCGCAGCTCGACGTCCTCAGCCGCCGCGTAGGCGAAGACGTCCGCGAGAGTGCGAAGCCGTCGGTCACCCTGCCTGGGAACAGCAAAGCCACGAGCGGCCAGAAGGGGACGGACCTCGTGGACAGCCCGGGTGATCGTGGAGCGGTCCACTCCGTAGAGCAGGGCCAGAGCCCCGTGCGGGAGCTGGAATCGCAGGACGACCAGCGTGGCGATGACCCGGTCGGTGAACACCAGCTGGTGATTCGGTCCCGCGCCGGCCGCACACAACCGGCTGCGGCCTCGACGCTCGTGCAGTCGGCCCTCCTCGGCGGCCATCCACGCCTCGGCCAACTCTGCGATCAGCGAACCGAGTCGACGGCGCTGGAGCCGGTGAAGACATGATGGGACAAGGCCGTGCGGCCAAGGTGTTGCGTCACAGCAACACCCAGCCCGCACAGCCCTGTGCATGCCATGGCAGAAGCCTGATCGTGTCAGCGCGCCACGTTGTGGTGTTCCGGCACCGGCTCAACCCGAGCTCGGGAGGCCGGAGAGCAGGGCCGCGGCAGCTCTGTCGAAAGGGGCGATGCTACCGGCAGCGCGACACAGGATGTGGGCGCCTTCGAGTGTGACGATCATGAGGGTGGCCAGATCAGCGGCCTGGGACGCGCTCATTCCGGCGTGGGTGAGTTTTCCGGTGAGCTCGCCGGCCCAGCCGGCGAACCCTTCGGCCGCGACAGTGCGCAGGCTGGCCTGGTCGGCAATGGCCGCACCGCCGTCGACGGTGACCGCCGCGACTGCGCAACCGCCGCCCCCGGCGGACGCCTGCACGACAGGGCGGACGTTGCCGAGGAACGCCTCCACGACTTCGCGTGGCGTGCGGGCCGGCAGTTCGTGCAGGTGGCCGCGGACGTCCTCGGCGTTGCGGCGGGCGGCTTCGAGCGCGAGCTGCTGTTTGCCGCCTGGGAAGTGGTGATAGATCGCCCCGCGCGCGGCACCACTCTCGGCCAGGACGTCGTTGAAGGTCATCCCGGCCAGGCCGTGGCGTTGCAGCAGTCCGATTGCTGCGCTGATCATGCGGGACTTCGTGTCCGCGGCCATCGCGACCCCCTTGACTAGTACGGCCATCCTAGTCCATGCTCGCCCCACTAGGACGCACGTACTAGTAGGTGGGCTGGAAAGCCCCCGAAACCGGAGGTTCGTGATGGGCAAGACCTTTCTCTACACCGAGATCCAGGCAGCAGTGCCGTTCGATCAGTTCGACTGGCGCCAGATCAATGCCGCGCTGAAGACCGCGCCGGGCCTGATCCGCAAGACGTGGCTGTCCGGGATCGGCACCCACACCATCGGTGGCTTCTACGAGTTCGACAGCGCCGAGAACGCCCTGGCCTTCGCCCAGGGCCCCTTCGCCGAAGAAGCCCGCCGGGCCGGAGCCCCGGCAACGACACGACTGTTCGACGGCGACATCGTCAAAGACGCCAGTATCGACCTGAACTCGCCCTACTACACCTGACACCGCAGGGCGCCGCGGAGTCAGCTCTGGACACCGCCTCGCTCCACTGCCGGGGCGAGGCGGTCCCAAAGGAAAGGCATCTCGATGAACATCACGCGACACCCCGAGAACACCGTGAGCTGGATCGACCTCGGCACCCCCGACACGGAGACGACGACGGCCTTCTACACCGCGCTGTTCGGCTGGACCGTCGCCCAACCGGACCCCAACGGCTACCGGCTCTGCACGCTGCGCGGACATCTCGTCGCCGCCCTGGGGCCGGCCGAGGACGCAGGCGCACCCTACTGGACGATCAACGTCACCGTGTCGGACATCCAAGCCACCGCCACCCGCTTCACGAACCTGGGCGCCCAGATCATCGTGGCACCAACCCAAGTCGGGACACTCGGCCACTACGCCGTCGCTCTCGACCCCGTCGGCGCACCACTGTCACTCTGGCAGCCCGGAACCCATGACGGCATGCAGCTGAACCACGAACCGGGCACCTTCGCCGGCATCAGCCTTCTCACCGACCACTCCGCGAAGGCCGCCACCTTCTACCGACCAGCACTGCACTGGAACTCCAACCCCCAACACACCGAGTTCCGGCTGCCGAACGACTCCATCGCCGCCACCGGCAAGCCGCCAGGGAAACCAACAGTGCAGCGATCACTCTGGCTGGTCAGCTTCGCCAGCAACAGACCCGATGCCGACGCCGAGCAGGCCCGACAGCTCGGTGCGACCGAAGTTCGCCGGGACTCCAACGGAGACATGGTCATGCGCGATCCCACCGGTGCTTTGTTCGGCCTTACCCAGCACGTTCGATAGTCCCGCTCCGCCCGGGACGCGTTGCCCCAGGCAATCGCGCACCATGTTGTTACACCAACCCCGGCCTGTCAGCGGCGAACACGGCGACGGTGGCGACGGACGCCCCGCCGGGCCGCCAGCCGCCGACCGCTTCGGGGGTCGCCCGGCCCTGAGGGGCGTACCAGCGTCCGGGCGACCGGCGGACAGGACCGGGCGGCTGGTGTGCGCTCCGTCCGGTGTCACCTGCGGCCTCCACAGGGTGGTGCTCGGCGCGCTCCCGTCGGACGTGGCCTGCACGTCGGCGGTCAGCTGGGCCGGCGCCCGCTCGGCGGAAGCGCCGGTGGGCAGGGGCGTGGCAGGGCGTGGGCCGGCTCAGGGATTGGGCGTGGCCGTGGTCGGCGGCGCGGGCGGCTGGTTGAGCCGGCCGAAGGGGACGTGGACGCTCGGTGTGGTCCGGGCGGTGCTTTCGAGGTGGTCGGCCTGGTCGTCGAAGAAGATGTGCGGCTTGAGGACGGACATGATCCGGCCCTTGTCTATCCCGCCGAGGAAGAACGCGTCGTTCACCCGCAGGCCCCAGCGGTTCAGGCTGGTCACCGCTCGTTCATGGGCCGGGGCGTTGCGGGCGGTGACGATGGACACGTGCACGCGGATCCGGTAGGCCGGGTCCTTGCGCCGTTCCTCCTCTTCGCGCTGTTGGATCCGGTTGACCGCGGCGAGGAACTCCTTGAGCGGACCGACGTCGTGGGCGACGTCCGCGTTCGCGACCTCGTGGGCGCGGAACTCCTCGATGCCGCCGCTCTGGTAGAGCTGCTCGGCGGAGTCGTCGGCGAGGACGCCGTCGAAGTCGAAGGCGATCCGCAGGTCCGTGTCCTCCGGCTCGACCTCGGCGACCGGGCCCAGGACGTGTCCGGCGGGCAGTCCGAGGGCGACGGCCTCGCGCACGTCGTCCTGGTTCGCCGACAGGAACAGCGACATGTTCAGCGCCGGCATGAAGCGGTAGGGCGAACGGCCCTGCATGAACACCGCCCGGCTGATGGCCAGGCCGTGGGACTGGATGGAACGCATCACCCGCAGGCCGGTGTCCGGATCGTTGCGGGAGAGCACGATGACCTCGACCAGCGGGTCGTCGGCCTCGGCGAGGTCGTTCAGGGACAGCAGGCGTCGCACGAACGGGAATGCCACGCCCGGTTCCAGAGTGTCGGTGAGGTGCTCGCGCTGGTAAGCGCGGTAGGCCTCCTCACCCTGCTCACGGAAGACCCGGTCGCTCTCGGCGAGGTCGAACAGGGCGCTGGAGGCGATTCCGACGACGAGCCGGCCCGCGAGTTCGTACGGCACACCGGCCTCTTTCTCAACACATGAAACGACGGTCGCATCATCCCACTGGCCCAGGCGATGCCGGCCCGCGGGGCCTGGCCAGTGGGCCGGCGCGGACCGCGGACGGGGCGGACGGACCACCGCACACGCCGTACCGGACAGCGCCCGCGCCGACGGACTGCCGGAGGTCTTCGCTGCACCGACCGACAATGCAGCTGCACCGGAACCATCGGCCCGAGCGGGCTGCGAGCCGGTCGAACCGCGCTCGGACGGCAGCATGATCGCTGGCACAGAGGGAGCTCGACGTGGTCGGGGTCGTCGAGTTGCCGGAGCAGGGCGCGGACGCTCCGGTCGTCGAAGTTCACGTACGGTCTTCTCGTTACCAGGCACGGGGCTCATCGGCTGATCCCGGCTGCATGCGCTGACCGGTCTCCGGCCGCGGCAGGCGACCCGACGGGAGACCGTGCCAGGTCCTCGCCGGGCCAGTGGCGGTGCGGTGGTCGGAGGGAACTGATGATCACGGTGCCAGTGGTGCGGTTGCGAGGGGGATGCTGATGAGCTTGAGGTCTTCAGGGGTGGTCCGGGTGCCGTTGGGTGTGGCGGGCGGTGAGCAGGACCTTGTGGACGGTGGTGGCGACGGCGAAGTGGGCGTCGGTATCGACGGGGCGGCGCTGATGCTGGTGCCCGGGGTTTTCCCGATGCCGCCGCCGGGGTCGGCTGATGGGCTGCCGTTGGCGTAGCGCGGAGTGAAGTGCTGGCCGCCGCTGGCACCGAGGGCGCGGTCGAGGTCTCCACTTCCCGGTATTGCGGCTCCACCGCTGCGGGAAATCGGTGGTGGCAGGCTTCTTGTGTCGGCCATCCTGGGCATGTGGCTGACCGCGCGAACTTTGTCGTCGTCCGCGAGAACGGCGAGTACGAGCTGTATCTCTCCCGGTTCGGCGCGGTAGGGATCGACCTCGACCTGCTGGCCGGGCCGGCGGAGGCCCTCTCGATGGTCCGGCAACTGAAAGTTGATGACTGGTGGCTGGACGACGTGCACTGCCAGGGGGCGGCGCTGATCGACCTCGGTCGCAGGGTGCTGCTGGTGTTCGCCTGGGAGGGGCCGAGTGTCGTGATGCGCCACAGGGCTGCGGCCATGGAGCTGCTGCGGGAGGCCTGGGCGGGTTGGGAGGTGCGGTGGGCGTACGACGGTCCCGCGGAACTGCGGACCTACCTGGGGCTGGATCCTGAACTCGTTCGCGACCGCGACGTCGATGTTCTCGTCGGAGAGTTGCTGGAACCGGAGCCGGAGGACCTGGCAGACCCTGAACCGATGGTCGCGGTGGTGACGGTCGGGTCGGACCGCTGTTATGTGGTGGCGAACGTCTCCGACCATCCGATCCGGGAGGGGACTTCACTTCTCGACCGGCTGGCCAGCGGCCCGGAGCATGAGGCGTGTCGCATGTCGGCTGAAGCCGGGGTCCATGTCGATCCGGTTCGACGCCGGGTGGGCTGGTGGGTGCTCGGGGCGTCGGCCGAGGCATACGAGATGCCGCAGCGATGGCCCGGCTGGACGGTGGAATTCTGGCAGGACCGCTGGGAGGAACACGTCCGACGGTCCGGCGGCCGCTTCCAGCCGCCGCCCGTCGATCGCGAACGCGCGCTGGCAGAGGTCCGGACGGCAGTCGCACACCGACGGGAGACCCGCACGCGCCCGTAGGCGGACTGCGTCGAGCGCGATCCCCGCGGGCGCGGGGCCGACAAAAGGATGGCCGCCACTCCCGCGCCCATCCACGAGCTATCCGGCCCTGTTCTCCCGAAGCTGCCACGAAGTGACAAGTAACTCAGAGTGTCGTCAGGGCCTTGGTTTCCGTACGGGGTTCTGGAACTTCGGGGCCGGTGAGGGTAGCGAAGTCGGCGTGAGCCTGCTCGACGGCTTCTGGGTACGCCTCGCGCTTGGCGTGCTCGGCGAGCGCCCGGTAGATGCTGGCCACCGAGGGGCTCTGCCCCTTGCGCTTGCCGGTGGGGATGATCAGGTCGGGCTGGATCTGCTCGACGGACTCGCCGCCCGCGCGGCGCCGCAGCACGGTGTGGAGCATGTCGTCGGTGATGACCGGGGGCCGGCCGCCGTGCTTGCCCTTGCGGGCCGCGGTGTCGAGCCCTTCGAGCGTGGACTCGCGGATGTTCTCCCGCTCGGTCTCCGCCATCGCGGCGAAGAACGCGAACAGCAGCTTGCCGGGGCCGGTGGGGTCGTAGATGCCGGGCAGGGGCCCGGCGAGCATCTCCAGGACCAGGCCGTGGGCGGTGAGGTGGTCGGCGAGCGCGGTGAGTTCGGCGGCGTCGCGGCCGAGGCGCTTCATCTCGTACACGGTGAAGATGACCCGGCAGTGCGGGGCGTGCGCCTTGACCTCCCGCGCGGTCCGCAGCGCCTCCTCGAACTTCGGCCGTACGCGGATGCGGGTGCTGATCTTCTCGCTGAAGATCTTGCCCCTCGGGATGCCGTGGGCCGCGAGCGCGTCGAGCTGGGAGTCGAGTTCCTGCCCGAGCGTCGAGCAGCGGGCGTAGCCGATGCGGATGTCCGCGCTCGGCAGGTCCGGGTCGATCGGCGCGGGTGGCGGGGTGCCGGGCCGCCACGGCCGGCCCGGGCCGCGGTCGGCCGGGGTCGGCACCCGCAGCGCCTTCTTCAGTCGGGGCACCTGGGTGAAGCGGCGGGTGTGGTAGGCGGAGGCGACCGCGCCGCCGCGCGAGCGGCACGGCGAGCCGGGCCGAGCGTCACACTTCGGGCAGGCGCGCGCCTCGACATCGTCGGCGTCCGACCGGTCGGCGGGGGAGGGCTGCTGAGGGCTCGTCATGGGCCCAGATTTTCGCACAATGCAAGTCTCAGAAGGGGGCCCGACCTGCTTTTGAGTGAGAACGGCTTCTGAGAGTGAATCCGGGTTCGGCGGGGCTTCGGCGGCCCGTTCTTGATCTTGATCGCACAAAGGACCGTTTATGAGATTGGGAGAGACCGTGAGCCGGACGAGACCGCAATGTAGGCCAGTCCGTCGTACTCCTCCGCCAAGGAGGAAGGGCTCAGATTGAAGCGGTAGGTCCAGCGCGGCACCATGGCGCCGAAGGTTCGCGTGCCGTGCCGGCCGTTGAGCCACGCCTGTACGGCCCGCGGCGCGTCGACTGCGCTGCGCAGGTCCACGAGGTGGTTGCCGGGGTTGGCTGTAGCCAGCTGGTCCTCAATGGTGCCGGGGCGGGCAGGGCCGATCCGGTTGGTGACGACAGCGCTTGATCGGGGACGGGACCATGGGCCGGGCCATATCCGCCGGGCGCGAAAAGCGCCGCTGCCGAACAGCAGGCCGAGTGCGTAGTAGGCGTCACCGTATTGCGAGTGAAGGTGTTGTCCTAGCGCAGGTACCGCGCCACCGTGACGGCTCTTGGTGATGTGCCCGTTGTGCGCCCAGAGGGCGACCTTTGCAGACGGATCTTCGAGGATTGTCCCCACAGCGTCTGCCATGTAGCGGTCGCGTGCGGCAAAGACGGTCTGTTCCGGGTCCGCATGGTGTCTGGCGCGCGTCACCAGATCGGCGGCCTGGACCAGTACCTGGGCATGCCGAAGCGCGTCGGCTGCGTCGGGGCCGAGTCCACGGAGGTACGCCAGCACCTCCTCGGCATCGAGCACCAGGCGCCGCTGCGGATCGGGTTGCGATCCTGGGTAGGCCGTGGCGAGCACGCGGAGCGGGGAGAGAAGTCCGGTTGCGCGGTCGGGTGCCGTCCTGCGGAGGCAGGAGTCGATCACGGCCAGAGAGCTGCTGCACTGCTGTGGGTCGATGCCGATGAAACGAACCTTCTGGTCCTCTTGTCGCCCTCGGTTGTAGTCGCGCATCCACTCGATCATGGCGAGCACCTCGTGAGTCCGCCATGTCCAGAACCCCAGCCCGTCAAGCACGTGCGCGGCATCACCGACGCCGTGGCGGACATAGGCGTCGACAGCTGGGGCGGCCGACGCACTGGCCTCCATGGCCAGGGCCGAAAATCCCAGCTCTGTCACCAGGAACTCCAGCAGGCGATGCTTGAGCTGGAAGAACTCGCGCGTCCCGTGGGTGGCCTCCCCCAGCCCCACGATCCGCACGCCGTTGAGAACTTTCTTCAGTGGTTGGAGATCAGCAGTTGACTCGCCTGCAGTAAGGAAGTTCAACGGTAAAGCGGTCTGAGCCAGCCAGCACGTCACCTCGTCGGACACGGCTTTCCCCTCTGTTGCGGTCACGTTCGATGAAGCCAACCATGCCGACGTGTGCTCAGGAAGCTCGGCCGTGACGCGTACCTGTTCAGCCCTGAGGAACGGCAGCGGCCGTCGGGGAAGTGCGCGGGCCAGGCACGCTGGCCGACGCAGGCGCGAGGCTCAGGGCAAGGTGGCTGTGCATGTCCAGTTCGAACCGGCCGTAGGGGTTCACGTGCGTCCAGAACAGCGGGGACAGGGCCCGCCGGTCAGCGTCGGTGAGCCACTTCTGCCACTTCTCCTCGCTCAGGATGTCCTGGAGGAGCAGGGTGTTGACGTGCACCAGCGCGGACTGGAGGAGGTGCAGGGCGAGCATCGAGACCTCCTGGGACTCCTTGTCGGAGCCGGTCAGGTCGCCGTCCTTGCCGTAGAACAGGTCGTGGTTGGCGGAGTTCCAGTTCTCCACGACCTGGAGCCCGTCGTTGATCTCGCGCCGCAGGTCGGCGTCGGCAAGGTAGTCGCAGATGAACGCCGTACGCACCGCCCGCCCGAGTTCCTCGATCGCCCGGTACGTCGGATGCTTCGGCCCGCCGCGGGTGAAGCGGCGCAGGACCTGCTCGGCCTCCGCGGTGCCCAGGCGCAGGGCGGTGGTGTACTTCACGATCTGGTCGTACTGCTGGCGGATCAGGTCCCAGTCGATCGTCTTGGTCGACAGCACCGGCGCCAGGTTCGGCCACGTCTCGTCCTCCCCGGCTGCTGGCCGGTACAGGCGTGCCGAGCCGACGTTCTTCAGCCGGGGCAGCAGGTTGAAGCCGAGCATGTGGGCGAAGGCGAACCCGACGATGGAGGCGCCGTGCGTGTCGGTGTACTGCCGGTCGATCTCCACGTCCGTGCAGTGCCGCAGCACGCCCTCGATCATCGCGGCGACCTCGGAGGCCGAGCAGGACTTGAGCTGGCTGTAGACGCACAGCGACTTCTTCTCGACGTGCCAGTAGATCATCACCCCGGGGCCGCGGTACCGCTGGTGCCACTCGGTCATGAAGTTCGAGGACCAGGAGCCGAACTTCTTGGAGTCGCTCGCGCAGGCGGTGCCCTCGCCCCACCACGCCTGATCGCGGGCGGCGAAGGTGGCGTTGACCAGCCGCACCAGCGCCGCGCGCAGGTTGGTCCGGTTGACGAACAGGTGCCGTACCCGGCGCAGGACGGCCTCGCTCTCGCCGTGCTTGCCGGTGACCGCGACCCGCTTGATGCCCATGTTCGTGCCCAGCGCGAACAGCACCAGCAGCAGCCGGCGCCGCAGCACCGCTTTCGGTACCGCCTCCCTGGTGGCGACCGAGGTGAACTCGCCGGTGAAGCCGGTGGCGAACTCGGCCTCCTTGAGGATGTCGATCAGGTCGATGGTGCCCCAGCGGTGCTCGATCTCCGCCTTCAGCGCGACAAGGTTCTCCGGCTCCTCCTGCTTGCCCAGCGGCGAGACCTTGATCCACGGCTCGCCGTGCCGCTTGACGATGTCCACCCCGCCCGTGGTCCCCAGCGCCAGCGCCGTGTCGAAGCGGGTCAGAGCCTCCCGCAGCCGCTTCTGGAGGGCCTCGATGAACTTCTCCGGGTCCTGCGGTTGGCGGATCGCGTCGTAGTGCACGTCGCGGTTGTCCTCGAAGTCCGGCGGCAGATCGTCCTCCGGGTTCCGTCATCGGTCCGCCACCGGCACCCAGATCTCCCGGCGCCGCAGGGCGTCCCGCAGCGCCACGAGCACGCACAGCTCGTACGGGATGCGCTCGACCCGGCCGCGCTCGTCCACCACCGCCTTCCGCCACTCCTCGCGCACCACCCCCGCGAGTGGGATCTTCTCCGCCTCGTCAAAGAACGCGCCCTCCTTGGCGATGCGCTGATCCAGGTACCGCTTGAGCAGGTCGATCGCGTCCATCACCGGCCGGTAGGCGGTGTTGTTGCACTTCAGCTCCAGCGCGTTCAGCAGTGGCGAGAGCATCCGCCGCCAGTGGTTGGAGTACGACGAGCGCAGCACCGTCCGCACCCGGGCCCGGTAACGCGCCTCGTTCGCCGCGGCCTCCGCCGCCAGGGCCTTCAAGGTGGACTCCCCGGCCACCGGATAGATCACCTTGCGGACCGTGCCGCCCGGCTCCGCGACCGCCGCTTCCGCGAGCCGCAGCAGGATGCCCTCCTTGCCGCGGACCCGCTTGAGCTCCTTGTTGAACTCGCCCTCGACCTTCTTCTCCGCCCGAGTGTTGATCTTCTGCACGAGCTGGATGAACAGCTCCACCAGCGAGTCGGTGATCTCCGTCTCCCGCACGTGGCACAGCGTCGACAGCAGCGTGTACCGCACCGGCCCCGCTGCCGCCCGCAGGTCCGAGGGATACTCCTTCGCCGCCCGTGCCCGCCAGGCCGCCACCAGCTTCTTCGACACGTCCCCGAACAGCTCCGGCGGCAACTGGAGCCCGCGCACCCGCTGGAGCTTGTTCACCTCCGCCAGCAGGCTATCCAGCCCCAGTGCACCCGGGTCCGCCTTCAACTCGGTGAAGAACGTGCCCCCACCGCCCGCGCTCTCCGCGTCCGTGCTGGCGTCCTCGGCGATCAGGTCGTCCAGCCGGGACCGAGTCGCCGCCGACAGCCGTCCCACCGTGGCCGCGCAGAACCGCTCCTCGAAGGTGCTGACCGCCGAGCCCACCAGCCGGGCGATACGCCCGGGCGTCGGCGGCTCCAGCCGGTCGTTGCGGCAGCGGGCCACCACCGCCTCCGCGAGCCGGTCCCGGTTCAGCTCCACCCCGCACAGCTCGACCGCCAGCCACTCTGCGAGCTGGGCCTGGTCCTCCTTGGTGCACTCACGGAAGCCGAACGCGCCCCGGATCTCCGTCCGGTGCCGCTTGATCGCCCGCCCCGACCAGTCGTACGCGGCCCACTCCTCCGCGGGCACCTTCACCTGCTGAGCGACGTAGGACACCGCCGGCACCGGAATCTCCCCAGCGTCCTCCGGGAACCGGGCCTCAACCTCGAAGAACTTCAGCAACAGCGCGAACCCCAACCGGTTCGCCCCCGACTTGTTCCGCAGCCGCTCCTGGTCCTCCTCCAGCAGCGTCCAGACCTCGATCAGGTCCTCCGGCTCCCACTCCTGCCGCACCCCAGGCTCCTTCCGGTCGTCATGACCGGACCAACCTCGCCGAGCAGGTCCCTCGATGAGCCCAGAAGATCCAAAACTCTGACAAGCAGACCCCAGATCCGCTACAGAGAGCTACTTGTCACTTCGTGGCAGCTTCGGGAGGACAGGGCCTATCCCCGCGTGCGCGGGGCCGACACTTCCTGACCTGCGGCGATTGGGCGCAGAGTACGCCAGTTCATTCAGTTCGAATCCGGAGCCCCGTGTGTACGGAGCCGACGCCCCAGAGACCATCTCTCCCAGCTGCGCCCCGGCGGGTCGGCTCTGAACCGTCGACAGCATCGTACGGGCTGCTGAAGTCAGGTGTGGGTGCAGAAGGACGGGTTCACCGGTGAGGACCGTCGGCCAGGGCCCGGGACCGGAGCAGCTGACGCAGGACAACGTTGAGCTCGGCGACGCCGCCGCCCGGGCACTGCCCCAGCGATCGGCTGACGGCCCGTCGCTGTGGCCGTCCTCGGCCTCCCCATGCCTGCACATATCAGCGGAGTTTTCAGCGAGGTCACCGTTTAGCGGGCTTACACCACGATGAGGCTGGTGGGTTTCGCATTGGCCCGAAAGACACGGGGCGCCGCCGGTCTTTCAGAAGGCATCTGGGGGCCGGGAAACCATAGGCGTCAGCCCGGTGCCGACGGACCAGCGCAGACCCCACCACATCGACAGTCCAGGCCGGTTTCCTGCGGATGGACCGAAACGACCGCTACGTGGGCAGCCCCTGCCTCGAACCGCTGGTCGCCCGCCCGCCGTTTGACCGGCACACCGCAACCCGGGTCGCCATCGAGCAGTACGCCTGCGCACCCGACGACGTCCAGGATCTGGAGAAGGCCGGCGACGGGCAGGTCCGCTCCCCGTCCGGTCCTTCTGGTGAGACCGACGTCCCGTACGCGCCGACTCCGGCACGTACCGGCCCTTCGCACTTCCTCGTCAAGAACGCGCATCCCGGCCGCCTCCGGCTGCCGAGCCGGGTGAGGTGTCCGGGATGCGCCTCCCGTCGGGATCAGGTCGTCGGCCACTCCCACACGACGGTCTCCAGGTCGGCTCCGCGCAGGCCCTTGAGCCGGACGTCCGACACGGGCTCAAGGTCGAGCTTGACCAGCGGGTCGCTGATCAGGGTCAGGCGCGGTTCCCCTCCGCTGCCCTCGTTGAGGTGTTCGGCGACGAGCAGGATGTAGTTCTCCCCCTGTTCCCGGGCGCGGTTGTACTCCGCGACGGTGAGGGTGACGACGCTCGGTCGGGCGCCGCCGTGTGCCTTGATCTCGTAGTAGCGGCCGGCGCTGTCGACCGCGTCGGCTCCGACGTTCTGCTTTCCGCGCTGGTCGAGGCTTTCCGCGTCCTCCCCGAGGACGGCGGCGAGGGTTCGGATGACCAGGGCCTCCTTGGAGCTGCTGTCCTGGAATCCGTGCCGAGCGGATTGCTCGCGGGGTACGGCGCCGCCAGGCCTGGGGGTCGACAGGCCGCCGGCCCGGGTATGGGACGGCCGCTGCGGCTGGGTCGGGAGCGGTCCCCCCGTGGTGCCGGCAGCCGACCCGGTCCGGCGGGCGGTGGGTTGGCCGAGCCGGTCGATGCCGACCAGCCTCGGTGGCTCGGGCACGACCGCGTTGCGCGGCTTCGGCAGTGCGGACGCGGCTGTCGCCGCCGTGTCGCCCTCGGGGGTCGGCCGGGGCGCGGGCACCAGTGCGGCGGGCTTCGCCGGGGTACGGCGCGCGTCCTGCGCCGGCTTCGGCGAGGCGCCGGGCTTCGCGGGCGCTGTCGCCGCCCGCAGGGAGCGGTCGCGCAACAGTTCGTCCCGGCGCTGCTGTTCCTCGAAGTCCCGCTGGCCGGCCGAGGTGAGGGGTACGGCGTGACCGGTGGTGGCGGCGTCCTCCTCCCAGAAGTCCCGCCAGTGGCGGGCCACCTGGCCGCGGAATCCCGGGAAATGGCAGGCCACGGCGGCCCCGGTGCCCAGTCGGGAGAGCAGTTCCGTCGGGGCGGAGAGGAACAGCGCCTTGGCCGACTGGTCGATGTGCGCGCCGACTGGGATCTCCAACGGCTCGCGGTCCTTGCCCAGGTCCAACCGGACGCGCAGACCCGGCAGGACGCGCACCTCCAGGCCCGCGAGCCAGGCCCAGTCCGTGAAGGACTCGGCGGCCGCCGGCTCGTCCCGGACCAGGCGGTCCTGCAGAACGGTGACGGCCCGCCGAAAGCTCTCGGTGAGACCGGAGTCGGGGACCGCCGTGTCGGGTTCCACGGCCTCGACCGAGGCCAGGTCCAGCTCCTGCACGCCGAGCGGGCCGAACAGCCCGGCGAACTGCTCCACGTCGCCGCCCGGCTGCCAGAGCGGGACACGATCGGCCAAGGCCACCTCGACCGACCGGTGGGCGGCCACGGCGTAGACCGAGTTCTGCTGTTTGACCCACCCGGCGCTGGTCCACAGCGGCAGCCAGCGCAGCTTCGACCTCAGGCCGGGCGTGATGCTCGCACCCGCGCCGCCGACCAGCCTGTTCAGCGACCGCAGCGCCTCCAGCATCAGCCGCTCCCCGTCCCCTCCCGTCGGGGATCCGCCGGCCGCGAGCTCCTTGAGGGCCTCGACCAGGTCCTCGGGCCCCGGCTCCCCGATCCCCAGGACCTGCCAGAGCGGCAGCAGCTCGGGACCGGGTGGGACGAAGGCGCGCAGGCCGTACAGGATGGCGGCGCCCCGGAAGCAGTCCCCGGGACGGCGCCAGCCGAGATCGGTGAGGACGAGGGCGTCATCGCCCCGCAGTGCCGCCGTCACCCGCTTCTCGAGCTGCGCGCGAGCGGTGTCGCCCGTGCGTTCCGCCAGACGCCTGGCGAGCGCGCGGTAGACCAGGTAGACCTCGGCCCTCAGCGCCTCTGCCGTGGCTCCGGTGCCCAACGGCCGCTTGCGCAGCCGCCGGAGGCGGTCGATCAGCTGGGGGACATCCGGGTCGCCGACCACTCCCAGGGCGGCGAGCACGTCGGCACGGTTGGCCAGCACGTGCTGGAGCTCCGCGTGCACGTAGTTCGGCTCGTCCTGTCCGTAGAGCGCTTCGGCGTCGGGGGTGCGCAACTGGAGGTGGCCGGGACGGCACAGGTTGCCCTTCTCGTCCTCCAGCCATGCGCTGTCGCGCAGGTTCCAGACCCACAGCGCGGGAACGGAGCCCTTCACGGTCCAGCCGTGGTAGGCCGTGGCGGCCTCGACCGTCGCCTCGGGGCCGGTGATCAGCTTGGCCAGGGAATGGAGCAGCGCGGCCGCACGCCGCCGCCGCACGTCGACGTCGCGCTCGGCGGTGATGTCCTTGACGACTCGTTCGAGGTCCAGCGAAGCCCGGTCGTCCAGAGTGTGGGTGGCCCGCAGCCGCGCCACCGCCCGCCTGCGGTTGCCAGGAGACTGCCAACTGTCGTGGGGAAGCCCCACCCGCGTGTCGCGGGACCGGTCGTACTTCTTCACACCCTGCAGAACCGGGGCCAGCCGGGGAGTGTCGGCCACACCCAGGAGACGGAGGAACGCCGTGGGACTCAGCCCACCGCTCTGCGAGACGGGCAGAAGCGTCTTGGCGTAGGAACGATGCGCCCAGAGTAGTCCGGGGGTCCTGCGCGCGGCGGTCGCGAACCGGTCGCCTCCCGAACTCTCCAACGACCGGGGGAGGTAGAGCCGGTCCGGTGCCGCCTGGCAGGCCTTCTCCTCACCGTCCGCGCCGTACTCGTACGCGTCGAGCCGCACGGTCCGGCCGATTCCCGGGCCCAGTCGCTCGCGCTCCGGGGCCGGGAGCTCGGCCAGGGCCCGTTGGAGCAGGACCAGCCGGTCGGGTCCGGAGACGTCGGTGGCCGGCAGACGGCCGCCGGTGCTCCCCAGGTGCGCGAGGCGGCGCAGGACGGCCGCGGTGTCGTCACGGCGGACCAGGTAGCCGCTCCTGCTCAACCAGCCGGTGACCCGTCGGGCCGCGTCGTCGTCGCTCCAGTAGGCGGGATGCAGGTCCCGGAGAATGCCCAACGGATCCAGCAGTCCGGTTCCCCGACTGTCGGCGAACAAGTGCTCGTACGGCGCGAGCCTCTGACCGTCGGCCGTGGCCAGGCACGCGCGGAAGCGCAGCGTGAACTCCAGGCCGGCGCGGAGAGCGACGGCGGTGAGGCGGACCGTGCGGTCGACGTCGTAGGTGGACCGTTTGAGCAGTCCGACCGTGTCCCCGACCTCGATCTCGTCCGGGAGCTCCACCGGACCGGCGGTCCTCCAGTCGGAGAGCACCTCGCGCCAGCGGCCGTCCCGGTCGCGGGCGGCGCCCGGGAAACAGTGCTCCAGCTCCGCGAGCTGTGCGGTGTCCCGCTCCGAGATCACTCCGGTGAGCTCCTGCGCCTCGACCGCGAGGCCGGCGAGCGGGACGGCCGCCCCGTCCGGCACCCGCAGTGTGAGCGCGGCGGCCACCTCCTCCCTGGCCCGCTCCAGGAACGTGCTGACGAGACGGTCGGGGAGCCCGGCCTTGCCGTGGGCGGAAGGCTCGGTCAGGGGCAACAGGTGCCAGGCCGACGGCTCCACCCGTTCGAGGACGTCGAGTACCGCGGCCTGCCACAGGTCGGCGACGACCGGGACCAGTGCCGAGTTCAGGATGCTCGCGGCGAAGCCCTCGCGGCTGACGATCGGGTCGAACTGCGAGTGCACCCGGGCCGAGACAGCCAGCGGGGCCACCGGCAGTCCCGCATGGACGTACCCCGTGGCCGCTCCGTCCATCGGCAGCGCCACGGCCACCGGAACGGTGGGACCGAGCTTCTTGTGGAGGCGGCGCCACTCGGGCCGGGACGGGATCAGCGTGTCGTAGACGCGCCAGAGGGCGCCCCCGGTGGTCCGGGCCTCCCGCACCCGGACGGCGTGCTCCGCGCCGTCGACAGGCAGGCTCAGGGAGGTGGCGTTCTGCCAGCTCAGTCGCAGGACCCTCTGCTTCGGGCCGGTGGGGTCGGCGGTCGCCACGGTGACCTGTTCGAGGTGGCGCAGGAAGAGCAGGGAGCTGTCCTGCCAGTTCTCGAACCACTCGAGGAGTTCCTCGGCCGCGAGGACCCCGGGGTCGAGCGGGATGCGGAAGACCGTCCATTCCGGCCCCGAGATGTCCGCCGGCAGGCGTAGGAGGTCGGCCGGTTCCAGGGTGATGCCGGCGAACCGCACGTGGTACGGGTGGCCGTGCACCTCCCAGGAGGTCGAGAGCAACCGGAGTGTCGTCAGGCCGATGCCGAACCGACCGGTGCTCGCGGAGTCCAGTCGCTTGCCGCTGATCCACGGCAGCCCGAGTCTCGGGATGTCGGCCAGGCGCAGGCCGCTGCCGTTGTGCGCGATCAGGAGCTCGGTCGGCCGCCAGTGGAAGCGGATCTCACGGGCTCCGGTGTCGTCGGCGTTCTGGACCATCTCGGAGAGGACCTGCAGCCGGTCCGAGGAGAGCGTCTCGGCGCCCTGCTGGGCGCCCTCCGCCATCTGCCGGAAGAGCCCTTTCACCTCACGGATGCCTTTGTCGAACAGCCCGATGGCGCGGGCGGCCTCCTCCGGTGTCCGCGCCTCGACACCCGGATCGGGCTTCCCCTCCAACAAGGCCTGTACGGCCTCGGCCAGTTCGTCGTTCCCACCCCTGGTCAACTGCGTCTCCTCCTGGATTCGGTCCTGGGGAAAGGATCTGCATGCGACCGGTGGTTCGAGTCACGGCCCTTCGAATCCGGCCACATCCTGACGGCCTGGGAGGCACTGGTCACCGTGATGACCAGCGAGGCCTGGTCAGGCTCTGCCCTGACCAGGCCTCGACCAGGTACGCATTCCCGGCTGAAAACGGGCAGCGGAAAGCGTTCGGTGTCAGTGGCGGATGCATCGGCTCACCCGATCGGAGTACGGCCTGTGGGCTCACCCTCGCCGGCGCCCCGACAGGCTGTTCTAGGCCACGGCAAGTCCGCTTCTGAGTCGCTTGGGTCGCTGAGTCGCTCACTTCGCCGGGCAACGGGCCGGAGGTCTCGCTCTCGGCCTGGCACGAGCGTCTCCGGCAGGCAGTGCCACAGCGACCGGAGCGACTGACGGCCCGGATCCTCCGCCCGTTCCGTCAGCACGGATCCGGGGCTGCCGGTGTGCTCTGCCCGGAACCGGGCCGCAGGATCGGTCGCCGGAGCGAGCTACCGAAGCGACCCAAGCGACTCGCCCCGGGACTTTCCGGCGGACCTGACACGCCCGACACGCCGGGGGATACGCCCTGAGAGACTCAGTCGCTTTCAGTCGCTGGGCTTCAGTCGCTGCACAAATCCGCAGGTCAGAGCACATACACCCAGCCGATCAGCGACCGAAGCGACTCAAGCTCGGGTATATGAAGACATTCCCGTGTGCGTGTGCGCGTTATAGACCCGGGCTACAGTCGCTTCAGTCGCTGTTTGCGGTGAAAATCACTCCTGACCTGCGAAAACGTCGGAGCGACCAAACCAGCGACTGAACGGGCTCAGTCGCTCCCCCAGAGCTCGGTCGCTGAGTTTGTTCGCCCACCCCGGTAGTAACGGTCCGCGCGTCCCCGCTCGGCTAGTCTGTGTGAGCTATCTTCTGAACTTCGGTCGCTTCAGTCGCTGATCGGGGTCCTGCCAGTGCCCTGACCTGGCTTTTTGCCCTCAGCGACTGAACGAGCGACCGAAGTTCGAGCAGCTACCGAACAAGGGGAAGGGACCAGCGTGACGGCGCCGATGGCCGTGGGGAGCGACCGAGCGGGCCGCCAGCCGGATGCGCTGGCCGTCGCCCGCTGGTGTGCGGCCCAGGGATGGCCCGTCCATCCGCTCGCCCCCGGACGCAAGACCCCACCCGCCAACTGCCGTCCCTGCCAGGAATCCCCGCACTCCCCCACCGACTGCCCCTGCCCCGCCGCAGGCCGCTGGTGCCACGGCTTCCACGCAGCGACTCTGGACCAGGGCGTCCTCACCGCCTGGTGGCGGGTCAATCCCGACTTCGGGGCCGCGGTCGCCTGCGGCCCGGCAGGCCTGGTGGTCATCGACGTCGACAACCACACCGATGTCGTCCCCGCCCGCGACCGCATCCTGCCCGGGATCCCGATCCACGAGGACGTCGACCTCGACGGGCTCGAGAACGGCTACCACACCCTCGCCCTGCTGGCCGCCCTCCGTCGGGCACCCGATCCGACCACCGACGAGGAAACCCTGCGCGTACGCACCCCCTCCGGAGGGCTGCACATCTGGTACCAGGACCGCACCGACCGGCGTTTCGCCTGCTCCACCGGCTCCTCCGCGGGGCGCGCGCTGGCCTGGCAGGTCGACGTCCGGGCCCACGGGGGCTACATCGTCGCCCCCGGGACCGTCACGGCGGCAGGCACCTACACCCCGCTCCCGGGAGCCAGGACCCCCGCCCCGTTGCCCGAGTGGCTCGCCGAGGAACTCGTCCGCACCGGCCACCTCCAGGACCGCCCCGGTCGGCCGAGCCTGCCGCAGCCGGCCGTTCCCGACCGGGCCCGCCAGGCCGTCGTCGCCGCGGGCGGTGGCAGGAAGGGTGCGGAGAAGGTGCTCGACACCGTGCTCCAGGACATCACCGACTGTGCCAACACCCCCGAGGGCGCGGGCTTCACCGGCAAACTCAACCGTGCCGCCTACACCGTGGGCGGTCTGGTCTCGGCCGGCCACCTCACCCACGCCGTCGCCGAGCAGCTCCTCCTCGACGCGGCCCGCACCGCCCGTCCCTCCCAGGACAGGCACAACTCCGCCGTCATCCGTTCCGGCCTGGCGGCCGGAACCCGGCAGCCCCTGCACATCGGAAGGGCCCGCGGATGACCGACAGCACCCGCCGCAAGAGGACGGTCTTCGACCCCGTGGCCACGGCGCAACAGATCCTGGACTACCCGTCCGTTCCGGGTCCCGCCCATCCTCCCTGGCACGGTACGGCCGTGCAGGAGAGCCTCCTCGACTCCCCTCCCCCCGCGGAGGCTCCCGCGCCCCCGCAGGCGGCGGCGGAGCCCGTCCAGGTCTCCGCGGCAGGCCCGCAGGCGACGGCGCACGGCCTGCTGCCCGACTCGCTCTCCGACCGTGGCAACGCCAAGCTCTTCGTCCACCTCTACGGAAGCGACTACCGCCACGTCCCCGGCCTCGGCTGGTACCGGTGGTCCGCCCACCGCTGGCAGCTCGACGAGGACGACACCGTCCTGTGGGCGGCCGGCGAGATGGCCGAGAGCATCGCCACCCACGACTCGCGCGGCCTCTACACCAACACCGACCTGCGCAGGCACCGCCGCCGGGCACTGTCCACCTCCGGCATGAACGCCATGCTCACCCAGGCCAAGTCCGCCCCCGGCATGGTCCTCAACGCGGCCCTCCTCGACGCCGACGCGTACGCCCTGTGCACCCCCGGCGGCGTGGTCGACCTGCGCACCGGCGCGATCGTCCCGCCGGACCCGACGGTCCACCACCACTCGCGCTCCACCACCCTGGCCCCGGCCCGGATGCCCACCCCGCGCTGGAACCGCTTCCTGACCGACACCTTCGGCGACGACAAGGAAGGCCGCCAGACCCGCGACTTCCTCCACCTGCTGCTCGGCTACTCCATCAGCGGCGACGTCGGCGCCCAGGTCATGCCCTTCCTCTACGGCCAGGGCAAGAACGGCAAGTCCGTCCTGCTCGACGTGATGATCCAGCTCCTCGGCGACTACGCCGACGCGGCCCCGCCCGGCTTCCTCATGGCCAAGACCTTCGACGGCCACCCCACCGACCTCGCCGAGCTCCACGGCCGACGCATCATCGTCTGCTCCGAACTCAAGCCCGGCGACCGCTTCGACGAGGCCCGGGTCAAGCTGCTCACCGGCGGCGACAAGATCAAGGCCCGTCGGATGCGTCAGGACTTCTTCTCCTTCGAGCCCACCCACAAGCTCTGGCTGCTCGGCAACCACCGCCCCGAGGTCGGCACCGGCGGCTTCGCCTTCTGGCGGCGCATGCGCCTGATCCCGTTCGAACGGGTCGTCCCCGAGGAACGCAAGATCGACAACCTGGCCCACGTCCTCGTCGGCGAGGAAGGGCCCGGGATCCTGGCCTGGCTCATCGAGGGAGCCCGCCGCTACTTCGCCGGGGAGAAGGACCTCGCCGGCCCCCAGGCCGTCCAGACCGCCACCACCGCCTACGCCGAGACCGAGGACCACGTCGGCCGCTTCCTCAAGGAGGCGTGCGTCACAGGCGAGGGCATGCGGGCCGAACAGTCCCAGCTCTTCGGCGCCTACACCCGTTGGTGCGGCTTCGAGGGGGCCAATCCCGTATCCGGGCGTGCCTTCGCCGCACGAGTTCGCGAGACACTGGGTATGACATCTCCCAAGGAGATGGTCCTGTCCAACAGCCGCAAGTACTACCCGGGCATCGGCCTGATCACCGACGACACAGAGGAGCACAACGCGTGAGCGCGCTGATCGACCCGGCCGAGCTCGCCCACGAAACCGACCTCGTCTGGCTGGAGGACACCTCCGACCTCGACTACGTCCGTCAGTCGCTGGACCGCCTCACCACCCGCCGCGGCCGCCCGGCCTACCACCGCGACGGCCGCATGGTCGGCTACGCGATCCTCGGCCCCGACGCCAAGTCCTCGCGGGCCTCCGGCACCTTCCGCCGCCGCGTCTTCTGGCTCCTGCCGCACGACCGCGACCAGGACCCCGAGGGCCTCTACTCCACCGGCGCCCCCTCCGAGGCCGTGGACCCGCGCACCGTCGCACCCGGGGTCAAGGGCTACAAGACCGAGCGCTCCGAGGGCGGCCCGGCCTCCCCCGCCATGCTCGAACTGGGGATAACGCTCCCGAAGGCCTGACGGCCCGGAGACGCGAGGGCGGGACAGGGGCGGCTCGTAGTCGAGCCGCCCCTTTGCCATGTACCGAAGCGGCACTCGGCGGATGACACTCGGCGGCTGGCCCACGCGGGCAGGTGTTGGGAAGCCGTGCCCCCGTCCACCTACCCGCAGGACGCTGGAGAGTCCGCGCGTTCCATAAGACCGGCAACTCCCCCCGGATCAGCGTGGTTCAACTCCTTCCGCAGGCCGACAGCCAGCCGACAACGGCTCCTTGACGCCAACACCGAGCTCGCACCCGCAGCCCCGGAGGAACAGTCACGGACGCCGGGACGGTCCGAAGCGGCGCCCACAACGCCCATCGGGGGCTCACGATTGGTACGCGGCGTCGTGATACCTGCGCAGCCTGGGGCCGCGGATCGCTGGCAGCCCCACCAGGGTGTACGTGAAGGCGCCGTCGTGGGGTTCCAACGGGTACCAGGGGCGCGACGGCAGTGGGTAGTCGTCGCGCAGGACACCCTCCGGGAGTACCCCGGTGGCGGGCGTCGGCGAGGTCTCCTCCGCGGGGCTGGTGAGGTACGCCCAAACTCCGCTGTCCAGCGGCACTACCGTCGCCTCGCGGTCGGGTGGGTGCCACGGCTCGCCGGTGCCGGGGTGGCGGGGGACGAGGAGGACGTCGGGGCGGGGCCGGGGCTCGGGGATGCCCGGGCCGGCCAGTCCCACCGAGCGGGGGTCGGGCCCTGGCGGGAGGTAGCGGGCCACGGCGTGGCCGAGCAGCTCGGCGACGGGGCCGGCGGGGAGGGTCACCGGGTGGTTCCCGGCGGCCGCCACGAGGTGGGCCAGCGCGACGCCGACCGCGGCCTCCCAGCGGCGGCTCCACGACCCGTCGGGTTCGACGGGCGGGACGCGGTGCTCGGCACGCTCCAGGTCCGCCCAGTCGGGTAGCGGGTCGGACGGGAGCCCCGAGGAACGGCGGACGACTGCTTCGGGCTCCAGCCACACCGTCTGCCACGAGCCGCAGTCGTCGATCCGGGTCGCCACGGCCCGGCCGCACCCGGTACAGGCCAGATTGGGCCCGGCCCGGCCGTCCACGCCCTGGCAGTAGCCCTCACACTTCTCCAGGATCAGGGTCATCGACCGGGAGTCACCGGGCGCGATGACGATCTTGTCCCGCGCGCCGAAGGAGACGGAGTACACCGGCGCGTACACGCCCTGCCGGGCGGCGGCTTCCTCTCCGACTTCCTCCCACAACCGCCAGGGCGGTCCGGTGGGCCGTGGTTCGACGGCGTACGTCGACGGCTCCATCAGCGGAGGATGAAGCTTTTCCCAGGCCCCGTAGTGAGTGTGGACGGGGAGTGCGACCCGGGACACCGGTGCCGTCAGCTCGGTGCAGCACCCGGCACACGCGAACACGTCCAAACAAACTCCCCCCGCTGCGGTTCACCGGGATTGTGCCTCGCCCGCGGCAGAGGATCCACCGGATTTCGGAGCGGCTCCAGGGCTTCCGAGGGCGCTTCATCTCCGGGTTGATGACGGGTGGTCGGCGCCCCCGGGTCGGCGAACGCACCGGGCCGGACCACCAGGTGGCTCCTTCGACGTCGTGCGAGGCCTCCAGTTCTGTCCGATGTCCGCGTTGCGGAGGCGGCTTCGGTGAGCCTGGTCACCCCGCTCAGCGCTTGCAACTCGTCCTCCAGGGAGGCCCTGTCGACGGTCAGCCGGCGGGTCGCCTCGGCAAAGATGCGGACCAGCTTGCGCAGGTCGCTGTTCTCCCGCCGAAGACGGGCGTTCTCGCCCTCGGCCCGGGCGCTGTTCTTCGGGGGCGTGGCCGAGCTGTGCCGGTCGGCGAGCCGTTTCCTGAAGCAGGTGATCAGTTCCGGGTAGTTGCGGCAGAAGGTCGAGTGGGTGACGCCGAGGCGCTTCTCGACGTTGGTGACGGTGACGCGTCGGCCGGCTGCCTCGCTCTTGGCGAGTTCGGTTTCCATCGCGGCGCAGACCTGCCCGTCGATGGGCAGGTGAGGGCTCACGGGTCCTCCGTCTTGGTGCCCGGGTCGCTGCTGACCGTCTCGGTGAGGAAGCCGGCGAGCTCCTGGATGTGCGCGCCACAGCTGTTCGAGCGTGATCACCGCAGTGAGCGGTGGTAGCGCTGCTCCTGAGATCGAGCAGAGCCCGACCGAACCGGTCACGCGAACCGGCAGCGTCTCGTGATCGCGAGGCCCATCGCCCGGATATGGCCGGGGCCTGCGCACGTTCGTGTCGGTTTCCCGCCGGACAGCGGCTTCACCTGCTGGTTTTCTGAGGGGCATGTCCAACGCAAGCAAGTCCTCGCTCTTCCGATCCCTCCACACGCCTGCTCGCCCACTCGCACTCGCGAACGCCTGGGACGTCGCCAGCGCCCGCGTCATCGAAGCCGCGGGGGCGACCGCGATCGCCACCACCAGCGCCGGGGTGGCCTGGTCGCTCGGCGCCCCGGACGGGGACCGCGCTCCCCGCGGCCCCATGCTGGACGCCATCGCCCGCATCGCGTCTGCGGTCACCGTTCCGGTGACCGCAGACATCGAAGGCGGCTACGGACAGAGCCCCGCCGAGGTCGCGGAGACCGTCACGCGGGTGCTGGAAGCCGGCGTGGTGGGCATCAACATCGAGGACGGCAACCGCTCCCCGGGCACGCTCGTCGACCAGCTCGCGGCCGCCCGCGGTGCAGCGCAGAGGGCGGGCGTCGACCTGTTCGTCAACGCCCGCATCGACACCTACCTGCTCGGACTGGGCGATCCCGCCACCCGGCTGCAGGACACGCTGGGACGGGCGCGCTCCTACATCGACGCCGGCGCGGACGGGATCTTCGTTCCCGGCGTCACCGATCCCGGTGTCATCAAGGACCTGGTCGCAGGTCTGACGGTGCCCCTCAACATCATGGCGGGGCCGGGCAGCATGCCGGTGGACGAGCTGGGTGCCCTGGGCGTGGCCCGTGTCAGCCTCGGTTCGAGCGTGGCGCAGGCCGCCTACGCCGTGGCACGGCATGCGGCGCTCGAACTGCACCGAGTCGGCGGCTACGACCGGCTCCGGCAGACCATCGACTACCCGGAGCTCAACAACCTGTTCACCACGACCGGCTGACCACCCCCGGCCATACGCCCATGTGGCTCTGTTCACGAATCTGGACGGCAAATGTTCAGTACTTCGGGAGGCGCTGGGCGGGTGCTCTGTTCGATGTTCACGAGAATCGACAGCACCTGCGCGAACCCTGTGGAGCTGTGGACTTGGGCGGGTCATCCGCTGGTGGGCGGGGCTCCGAAGGTACGCCGGTAGGCCTGCGGCGTCGTGCCGAGGCGCCGGGCGAAGTGGTGGCGGAGGGTGTCGATGCTGCCGAAGCCCGCGCGGTGGGCGACGACGGTGACCGGCTCGTCCGTGGTCTCCAGGTGATGCTGGGCAAGCAGGACGCGCTGTCCGGTGAGCCATTGCAGCGGGGTGGTCCCGGTCTCCTGCCGGAAGCGTCGGGCGAAGGTCCGCGGGGAGAGGTGGGCTTGGCGGGCCATGGCCTCGACGGTCAGGTCCTGGTCGAGGTTGGCTTCGATCCAGGCCAGGACGGGGGCAAGGGAACCGGTCCCGTGCCGAGGGAGGGGGCGTTCGCGGTACTGGCGCTGGCCGCCGTCGCGGTGCGGGGGCGCGACCATGCGGCGGGCGATCGCGTTGGCGACGGCGCTGCCGTGTTCCTTGCGGATGAGGTGGAGGCAGGTGTCGACGCCGGCGGCGGTGCCGGCGCCGGTGATGACCGGGTCCTCGTCGACGTAGAGCACGTCCGACTCGACCCGGGCGCGCGGGTGGCGGCGGGCGAGTTCGTCGGTGTAGCGCCAGTGGGTGGTGCAGCGCCGCCCGTCCAGCAGCCCGGCCTCGCCGAGCAGGAAGGCCCCGGTGCAGATGCTCAGGACGCGGGCGCCGCGCTCGACGGCGGCCCGTAGTTCCTCCGCCAGGTTGTCCGGCTGCCGCACGTACGGGTCGTAGGCCGGGACGCAGATGAGGTCCGCCGAGGCCAGCCGCTCCAGGCCGTGCCGGGTCCGGACCTCGAAGCCGTGCCGCATCGGCACGCTGTCGCCGGTTCCTGAGACAAGAGCGAAGTCGTAGACGGGGAGCGCATCGTCGCTGCGGTCGATGCCGAAGACCTCGCAGAACACACCCAGCTCGAAGGCGTGGGCGCCTTGAAGAGCCAGGACGGCGACATCGCGAAGCACCGGCTTCCGATCTCCTCTCACGACGGTGGCAGGAACTTCAGCTTATCCGTCGTTTCTGCCACTCCCAGCGGGTGCTCCGTCCTGGAAGGCTCGAAGGCGTTCCCTCTCAACCTCAATCGCGCGAACAGCCAGGAACCCGGATGACCACGCACACTCCCGCCACCAACGCCGCCCTCTCGTCACAGACGGCCCAAATCCTGCGCGCACTCGCGCTCGACGAGGAGCTGAAGTGGCGCATCCCCGGCGACCCCGTCCTGGGCCCCCTGGCCCGCAAGGTCGCCCGGCGGTACGTTGCCGGCGAAACCCTCCCCGACGCCCTGGACCGCGCGCAGCAGATCCTGGCCGCCGGCCACCGCGTGAATGTCGAGTACATGGGCGAGAGCTGCCGCGACCTGCAGCGGGCCGTCGAAGAGACCGACACGTTCCTCGCCGCCGCCCGGCTGCTGCCGCCCGAGTGCTCGATCTCCCTCGACCTCTCCCACATCGGCCTCGCCGTCGACGCAGAGCTCGCGCTGGCCAACGCCACCCGCATTGCTCAGGCCACCGCTGCCACCGGGCGGGAGATGATGATCTCGGCCGAAGGCTCCGACCGTACCGACGCGGTCTTGGCCCTGCACCGCACGCTGTGCGAGCGGTTCGACCACGTGGGCATCACCGTCCAGGCGCGCCTGCACCGCACCGCAGACGATCTACCGGAGCTGCTCACCCGTCCCGGTCGCATCCGCCTGGTCAAGGGCGCCTTCCTCGAACCCGAGACCATCGCCCACCGCCGGGAAGCACCGGCCCTGACCACCGCCTACCTGAAGTACGCGCAACAGCTGGCCGACTCGGGTCACCTGTGCTCCTTCGCCACCCACGATTGGGAGCTGATCGACCGTATCGACCACTACGTCGGCAGGAAGAACCAGGGCTCCGCCCCCTGGGAGTTCGAAACCCTCCTCGGCCTCGGGCCCGACCGCCTCGACGCCATGGCCGAGCGTGGCCACCCCACCCGCGAGTACATCGTCTTCGGCACGGAGTGGTGGCTCTACATCTGCAACCGACTCGCCGAAGACCCCCAGCGCCTGCTCCAAGCCCTCGTCGACGCGGTCGCATGAACCCGATCCGGACGAACGCCACCGTGCCCCGGCACGCTGCCGTGCGCACCGCCAGCCAGCCCCCGACGACAAGGGCCATCCCACCCCGGGACGACAACACCCGGGCGTCGTTGCCGCTGCTGTCGAAACTCGTGAACATTTCGAATCAGCTGCCAGCGGCGTCCGCTGCCCAAGCCGGTGAACAAACGCTGTCCCTTGTTGTGAACAGAATCACCCACGGCAGCCTGGACGCGGTGTGCCCTGCTCCCTCGGCTCTCCCCGCGAGCGTGTGCTGTCAGCCGTCGGTGGGGGTGGGGAGTGCGCGGTGGGCGTACCAGCTTTCGCGGGCCCGGGCGCGAGTGCCGGTCGGGTTCGTACGGTGCCAGGCGCTGGTGAAGCGGTTGAACTCGAACTGCTCCCCGATCTCGCGGGGCCGGAGCGTCTTCGCGCGCGTGGCATGCCAGTGGGCCACCGCGTCGGCCAGGGTCAGGCTGGCTCTCCGGGCGATGAGGTCGCGCATGAAGGCGTCGAAGCGGGAGCCGGGGCCGATCGCTCCGACGAAGTACTCCCGTAGGACCTGGCTGCACCGCTGGCCCTGCGCGATCACCGTGTCGCCGTCAACGGGCGCGGCCAACTGCGCGGTCGCCCGGGAACGGCCCGCCGGAGCGGCCGGTAGCGGCAGACCGTCCAGTGTCGCGGCGAGCCGGGCGGTCAGTGCCGCCTTCCCGCCGTGCCGCGCGACGCCCATCAAGCGGGCGAGAGCCGTCAGCTCGCCCAGCGTCCAGTACCAGCGCAGCAGTTCGTCGCCGGTGAGGCCGGCCGTAGCGGGGGCCTGGACTCGGTGGCTGTCGTTCTGGTGTTCCGGCTCTCGATCACGGTCGTGATTCTGCCGGATCCTGTTCCGGGGGTTCGTCCCTGCATGCTGCCTCCCCCGTCACCTCTCCCCCGCTGGTTGCAGGCGGTGCTTCGAGGCTGAGGGCGGACGATTTTCCGCGGAAAATTCCACGGCCCCGGAGAGACGGCGTCGTCGGTGCACGCAAGGACGCCCGCGCCTGGCCCGCCGTCAGTCTCGGCGGTGCTCGATCCGGGCGGGTTCGGCGTGCAGTTGTGGGCCCGCGCGCCTGCCCGGACTGCGGCACCCCGCAGGCCGAACCTGTCTGAGAGCACCTCAAGGACACCGCGGCGGCGTGGCTGCGGTCGGCTGGCCGCGACCTGACGGCCACCGGGTTTTCGTCCGCCCGGGCCGCCGCCCGGGTGGCCAGGGCGGGTTCGGCACCTCCGCTCCGGGAGATCAAGCGCTTCCCGGTTCCATCGCCAGGCCGTCACTGCGGCGGAGCTCCTCCTCGCGGTGCGCTTTGGGGAGGGCCCGATTCCGGCTCCGTCACCTTCGCTCCGGAAGGGGAGCGAAGGAGGGCGACAGCCCGCTGAGTGGTTCGGCGAGGTCTGCCCGTCAGGCCTCGGCGTGACCTCTCCTGACAACAGCGGGGCTTTCCTCGGCTGCCATCCGCGTCGCAGAGGAAGGCGTTCCTTCACACGTTCCGCTCACCGAACACGCGGACCACCCATTCGTCGAGCCGGATGCCGAACGCCACCGCCGAATCGATCCCCGAAGCCGGAAACGTCCCGGCATCGTCCGTGCCGGCGAGATAGTCGACGTCGGCCCAGCCGCCTCGGAACAGCACCACCGACAGCTCGGCCTCCTCGGGCCCGGAGACAAGAACCCCCACCGAGTCGGGATCGGTCACCTGCGTCCTGTCCGTCTCAAGGCCCTGCGGCCACGACGCCGTCTCGTCGCGCCACGTCATCTCTCCCACCACGAGACCAGCGGCCCGCCAACCGGACGTCCGCACAGCCACCTCCGCAGCCGCCTCGTCGAGATCCACGATTGCCTCCATGGGATGGATCATGGCCCTGCCCAGCCGCGGTCCTCCACCGAATTCCGCCGGTACGGCACGCGGGTGCTGCCATGCGTGACTGCTTGGCGGTCAGATCTGATGTCCCGGGTGCCGTGTATTCCAGGCTCGGACAGCGGTGGCTCGCTGGTCCTCAAGACCGACGACGTCTCCGGGCTCGGCCGGGGCGAAGATGTCGACGATCTCAGGGGGCTCGCCCTGAAGGTCCGGAAAGCGGACGTACGCCTGCCGTCCGTTACTGAACTGGCGCAACTGTCCCGACGGATGAACGTCAGGACGGGCTCCCTGACAGCAGAGCAGACGACCGTCGCGCTCCGGCTGCCGCCGGGCCTGGGCGAGGCAGTCGAGGTAGTCGGTTCCGCTGATCTCGGTGAGAACACCGTCGTCGAGGACCGCGATGCGTGCGTCGGAAGACGGACCGACGCGAAGGACGACAGGTCGGAGAGAGCCGTCCGGGTCCATGGTCCGAAGGCCCACTTCTTCGATCCAGATTGCCGGGGAGATGCTGCTGTCCGAGGTGCTGCCCTCGCCGAGCCCACTGTTCATGCCGACCATGATCGCTGCGGGAAGCCGACTCGGGAAGTGCTGGGCCGTCGGGAGGAGGACCCCGGATCCTCTCCTCGGCCGTCGGCGTCGCTCCGCGGATGCAGGACGATTTTCCGCGGAAGATTCCCAGCCGCAGGATGCGCACCGCCAGTGCCGGACCGTCGAACCGACCGACCGGGCCGGCTCCCTGTTCACCAGCATCCGAGGTGGGAGTCAGCGGTGCTTCGGTGAGTCGTGCGCTTCCCGGCTCTACCGTCCGGCGGTTACTGGCTATGCCTCCCCGGTACACCTCGCCGTCCAGCACCCCGGTACCGCGCGACTGCTCGCTGCCCCCGGACCGGCGGATCCATCCGGGACCGGCGGAACGGCCGGGAGGCAGGGGACCCGCTGCACCGCTGCCCCGGTCGGCCTGGTCATCGGGGCCTGGCGGAGGATTCCGATTTTCCGCGGAAAATTCTGCATCACCCTCGAACCCTCTCCGGGACGACGGCTTCCGGGGCGCCGAATTTTCCGCGGAAAATTCGGCGCGCGGATCGCGGGTCACTCCCGGTGGACCTGAGCCGGTACGCAGAGGCAGGCCAGGTGCGCCGGCTTCCCCTCGGATGTCACGGGTGTGTCGTCGCGGGAACGAGTACCTGTGCTCAACTCCGGGACCTGGCCCCACTCCCCCGGTGGTGTCAGCCGAGCATTCGGCGCGCCGTCTCGCGCAGCTGGTCGTCACGGTGCCGCTGGGCCGGGAAGCAGGTGCCGTACTCGCGCAGCAGTCGGCGTTCACTGGTCGCCCAGTGCAGCAGCTGCGGCTGCAAGTCGGACGGATAGGGAGGTCCGATCCGGTGGAGTGCCTGGAGGGCCCGCACACCCACGGGGCGGGACGGATCGACCAGCGCGGTCAGCACAGGAAGCACGACGGACGGATCGCCGGTGATCCGCCAGTGGGCCTCGGCGGCGTGCAGCCGGGTCCAGTCGTAGCCGTCGTCCAGGTAGCACTCGATCAGCGGCAGCAGGGGAGCGGCCGCATCGCCCAGGCGTCCTGCCTCCTCCAGCCGCCGACTGTCCTCGGCGAGCTGGTGTGCCAGCAGGCGCAGGACGGTGCCCGGATCGTCGGTGAGGAGGGCGGTGGTGACGGCTGCCGCGGCTGCGAGCTCGTCATCGGTTGCGCGGGTGAGGGCTTCCAGACGGTCGAGGAGGTCGGCGTCCCGGATCGTCCAGTCCCCGAAGCGCCGGACGAGGG
Organism: Kitasatospora sp. NPDC054795; assembly: GCF_053611565.1. NCBI lineage: Bacteria > Bacillati > Actinomycetota > Actinomycetes > Kitasatosporales > Streptomycetaceae > Kitasatospora > Kitasatospora sp. NPDC054795. The sequence continues at coordinate 2,609 of NZ_JBSHAP010000041.1, read as the reverse complement.
TCTGGGTGGGGCGGTCGCGCAGCAGGCGGGTGAGGTCGGGCAGATGGGTACGGGCGTCCTCGGCGGAGAGAGCGTCGTAGAGGCTGTCCAGGTGGGTGGCGTCCCGGTGTCGCAGGGCGAGGCGCTGGTGCTCGGGGGCGCGGGTACGGATGGCGAGCGCGGCCAGTGCCTCCGGCGCCGGTTCGGGAACGTGGGTGAGGAGCCGCGGATCGCCGAGCTGACCGAGGATCATCTGGGCGCAGCGGCCGGCGAGGGTGTCGGTGTGGACGTGGGGGAGGAGGTTGTCGGCGAGCGCCGGGTCGGGGCGGGAAGCCCCGAACAGGCACTGGGAGATCACGTCGAGCAGGCCGCCGAGGTCCCAGAGGTCGTGCTCGTGGCAGAGGGCTTCGGTGAGCAGACTGACGGTCTCGTCCTCGCGGTCGCGCCACATCGCCGACAGGTGTCGGGCTCGGCGCGTGCCGCGGCCCTGGTGGTCCCCGTGGGTGATCCAGCCGCGGGCCACCGCCGCCAGGGCGTCTGCGTCCTCGGTCAGGATCCAGGTGCGTTCGTCAGTGTTACCGATCCCCGGGACGAACTCACCGGCACTGAAGTCGAGGCCGGGGTCGCCCCCGGCCTCGGCCAGGACAGCGACCACGTCGGCCGGGTAGGGCGCCTCGGAGCGTTCCAGCAGGGCCAGAGCGCCGGCGGCGCGGACGGCCGGCACCGGGTCCGTCAGGGCCGATCGGAGGCGGCGGCGGGCGGCATCGCCGTCCGGGTCGAGCAGCGTCAGGACGGTGAGCGCCTCTGTGCGGACAGCGGCGGCAGGGTCGGAGGTGTAGCAGGCGGACAGCTCGCGCAGGACAACGGGGACGGTCTCGCCGGTGGCACGGCGGGCGACGCGCACCATGTTGCGGCGCACCACCGGGTCGTCGTCGCGCAGCAGGTGCAGCAGCCCGGCCACCTCGGCCGCGATCCGGGCACACCCCCGCACCTCGTCGTCGTACTCCGGCTCGGCTTCGGCGCCGCCGCATCCGGCCAGGGCGGCGAGCAGGTTCGCCCGTTCGTGGCGGGTGTGCACCGAGGCGTGGGCGAGGAAGGGAACGGCCTCCACCGCGGCCGATGACACCGACCCCTGGTGCAGTGCCCGGCCGAAGAACGCGGACAGCGCCTTGTCCGCCTGGTGCTGGTCGTCGGAGTACAGGGCGCGTATCCAGCCGGGGACGTCGCTGCCGTCGCCGAAGGCGTGTCCCAGCGACGGCCAGTCGATCATGTGCAGCTCTTCAGGTGATCTCACACCGGCACACTCTAGGTACGGGCACGGACAGTGTCCGCGGCCGCGACTCCGGCCGCGACTTCGGCCGCGACGAGGGGCTGGCGAGTGCGGCCCGGATCGACTCGATGCGATTCCAGTCCCTGCACCGAGGGGCTGTCCGTTTCGCCGCCTCACCGATTTTCCGCGGAAAATTCTGCGGCCCTCCTTCGGCTGAAGTCGTCCGTCCCCGTCATCGGTCGGCCCGCCGACCGGCCATCAGGAGAGCCGGCCGGTACCCGGGGGATTCATCTCAGGGGCCTCCAGACGGTTGAATGCCAGGGTGGTGAACTGGAGACGGATGTACGACTGCCACGGCGACGTCGACCGCGTTCCCGAGCTTCTGGACCGTGTTGAGCGCGAAGGCGATGCCGAGGCGTGGACGGAGCTCGGGTACCGGCTGTGCCTGGAAGGCGACCTCGTCTTCCCCGCGAGCTTCGCAGCCCTTCCCCGCCTCGTGCGCCTCGCGTCGAGCGATCAGCGGGCGCGCGCACTGGCCGGCACGATCGTGCGGCGCGCGGCGGGGCACCACGGCTGCGACGATCTGTTCGCCGACTGCGCTGGGACGATCGCCGAGTTCCGTGTGCTGCTGGACCGGTACCTGAGGTCGCGGCCGGACGACTACCTCTCGGCCTTCCTCGACCTGCTGGCCGCCAACGCGCAGTACCACTGGAGCGCCGCCCTCGGGGACTTCACCGACGACTTCTACCACCTGGCCTGCCCCCACTGCGCTGTGGAAGTGACGATCGCCATCGGCGACCACGGGCGCTACTCGGCGATCCGCGACTGGAACCTGGGCGACGTGGAGCGACGTGACCTGCGTCCGGCGGCCGGTGAGGATCTCTCGGGGACCGGTCGCTGGATGCACGACACCGCCGTCCGGGACGGGCAGCAGGTACTCGCCGCCGGGATCAGGTATCTCTTCAGCCGTGCCGAATGCCCACGCTGTGCCAGCGTGTTCGGCATCGCGGACGAGTACACGGCCGCCGAGTACCCGGGCTGGTAGCGATCGACGGTCCGAGCACGGGGGGTTCGCGGGCGCGGGCATCGTGACACGGCACACGACGGCAGCGGTTCGGGCCGCCGTACCGAACGGCTTGCCCGGGCACGGGCCGCTCTCGGCGGGCACGATTTTCCGCGGAAAATTCCTCGCGGTCAGTGTGACCACGGCTGCGAGGTGTCGGGCCTTCGGCCGCACGGGCGCGTAAGCCGAGACTCTGGTGCCGTGGCCCTGCCGGGGTTCGTCGGGGAACTGTTCCGGGGACACCTGGCGGGCGCCCATCGCCCGTTCGGTGATCTTGTCGCTGAACCAGAACTGGGC
>NZ_JBSHAP010000040.1:0-63264 GCF_053611565.1 Kitasatospora sp. NPDC054795 | reverse complement strand
CCGGCGCCCGGGTGGGCGAAGGCGTCACGGCCCCAGCATTCGAACGGACCGACCGTGGCCCCCTGGCTACACCGATCCGCTATCAACGAATTAGGCGGCAGGGGCTGGTCCAGCGCAGCCCTTGGCGCTGGCCACGGGTGCGGGGGCGGAGCACGCCGCGCCCAGCCACCCAGGGGCTGCGGTCCGCCTCGGTCCTGATGTTGCCGCCCGATCCCGGCCTGGTCGGCAGGGCAGGCGGCGGGCGTCCCGGATGGGGAAGAGCAAAGGGGAGCCCCAGCCGGCCAGTGGCTCACCGACATGCCACGGCCGGGCTCCTCACTGAGAGGGCCCGGCCGGGACGGTTCCGTGCGGGATTACCGGCGCAGCTTCGCGGGGTCGAGGTCGAGGGGGAACGGGTCGGTGAGGGCGGTGGTCTCGCCGACCTGGACGAGGCGGTCGACGTAGACCCCGCGCTCCAGGTGCCCGAGGTAGAGGCGTGGGGCGGGGTCGAGCTCGACACGCCAGTAGTGCGCGATGCCAGCCGCGGCGTACAGGGACGGCTTCATCTTCTTGTCGGCGACTCGGGTGGACGGCGAGGCGATCTCGATGGCCACGACGATGTCGTGCGCGCTCAGGGTGGTGCCGGCCTCGGCGGCGGCCGCTGCGTCGGCGATGACCAGGTCCGGGATCAGCAGCCCGTCGGGCACGACCACGTTGACGGCCTCCAGTACCTCCAGCGGCACGCTGGCCGAGTCGATGGCGGCGCTCAGGATCATGGCGAAGCGGAGGCTGGCGCGCTGGTGCGGGACGCCGGGGCTCGGGCTCATCAGCAGCGCTCCCCCGACGAGCTCGATGCGGTTGCGGGGGTCTTCGGGCAGGGCCAGGACGTCCTCGACGGTCCAGGGCCCGCTGTGCTCGGTGACTGCAACGCTCACAGGTCCCTTCCTTTCACCCGGCACCTGCCCTCATTGTCCCCGGCGGGGACCTCGGGCGGTACCGGCTCACGGATTCGTACGGCGGACCGGCCAAGCAGGCCGGTCACGATCGGGGGTTACGCGGCACCGCTGAGGGTCATCGGCGGTCGGGTCGGGCGCAGCGGGACGGCGCCGGCGCGCAGGGCCTTGTCGTGGCGGGCGCGGCGTTCGGCAAGGACCTGGCTGCTGGTGGCGGCCGCGGTGCGGGCGGCGGCCTCTTCCTGGTCGGCCTTCTCGGCAAGGCCCTGGGCGAACTGGTCCTCGGGTTCGCGTCGGCTGAGGATGGCCTGCTCCTGGCGGGCGATGGCCGCGACGATCGCCGGGTCGACGACGGTGGTGGCGCGGCGGATCTCGGCGAGCGCGCGGTGGTAGCCGGCGCTCGCATCGTCGCGGGTGCGGACCGGGGCCTCGGGCTGCTCGACGGCCTGGTGGTGCTCGGTCCGCTGGTCAGGGCCGGTGGCGGCAATGGCGCGGGGCGCCAGGACCCGCAGATCCCGTACGACCGTCCGGCCGACCTTGCCGTTGATCCGGGCGACCAGCTGCCTGCCGAGCAGGCGCAGCTGGGTGGCGTAGGCCGGGGAGGTGGGCTGGAGGTCGAGCCGTCCGGTGCTCGCGTCGAAGTGCACGGGGACAACCCTGCCGACCAGCTCGGGCGCGATCTCCGCCCACTGGTCGAGGACGCCGCCGCCGGCGGTCGGGGTGTCCCAGGCCCGTTCGGCGACCAGGCTGGCCAAGGCGTCGCCGAGCCCGATCGGGTCGCGGCCGCCGGTGCGGACCGTGGTGCGGTGGGTCGGGCGGGTGGTGGAGCTGCGGCCGCCGGGGGCGTCGGCGCCGCGGGCGCGTGCGGCCTCGCGGGCGGCCTTGAGGGCGACGCGGGCGAGGTCGACGCCGGACGTCTCGGTCACGTGGACCTCCAGGGCTGGTGGATGGTCGTGCGGTGGGTGTGCCGCAGGCGCAGGACCTGGTCGACCAGGCCGTGGGTGTAGAGCTGGCGGGCGTATGCCTCGCCGCAGTCCCGGATGGCCATCAGGACCATCTCCGGGTCCTTCTGGCCGAGGGTGCGCAGCTCGAGGACGTCCTCGCGGGTGAGCTGGTGAAGGTCGGTCAGGCCGTCCTGGTCCTGGGCGAAGAGCGCCAGGTCCTGGGCGTCCTGGCCGCTGGCCATCCGCACCTGGGCGAAGGCGTCGTCGACCAGGCGGCCCACGGCGCGGGTGGCCGGGTCCTGCCAGTCGGTGAGGCGCCACTCGTCCGAGTTCCGGTTGTGGCGGGCCTGCGCGGCGGAGCGGGACTCGCGCCAGTGCTCGACCTGGGCGGCGCGCTCCTTCGGGGTGCGCCAGCTGGGCATCTGGGTCATGCCGCGCAGCCGGTGGGCGAGCAGGCCGGAGGGTCGGTAGCTGCCACGCTGCGGCTCCTCCAGCGTGGACAGCCAGGCGACGACCTCCTCCGCGGTCCAGCCCACGTCCGCGACCTCCCGCACGATCCAGGCGATCCGGGGCACCAGGGCGCGGCGCAGCCAGGGCACCTGGCGGACCAGTTCGGCGGCCAGCTGGTAGCGGCGGACGACGCGGTTGACGGTGCGCTTGCCCCGGCCCTTCGTGGACTTCTTCGCGGTGGTGGACTTCGGCTTCCCGCTCGCGAGGTCCGTCTCAGAGGGGAGGTGAGTACAACTGTCAGTAGGAGCAGTACAGCAACCACCCCCCATTGGGGTGCAACGGTTGTTGGCCGCTGAGGTGCCATCAGCGGCCTGTGCCGCCTGAGACGAGGAGTCGGACGATGGGGTCTGAGCGGTCGTCACCGAGGTCTTCGCGGATGCCTTCGCCCGGGCCGCCCGGACCTTGCGGGAAGCCCGCTTGCCGAGCAGCGCCATCGCCGCCCGCCCGGCCTCCGCGATCCCGACCACCCGCCGTCCGGTGCCCTCCCCGACGGTCCGCACGCCCAGCGCGACGTCGAACTCGGCCGGGATCACCCGGACGAACTCGCTGGCCTTCGCCTTCTCACCGCGGACCCGGGTGCCCTTCGCCACGTAGGCGAGAAGGCCGGCCTCGCGCAGCATGTCCAGCTGGTACTGCGCGGTCCGCTCGGTCACGCCCAGGCGCCGCGCCAGGTAGTCCACGCCCGGACGGCACGGCGACAGCTCCATGAGCAGCTGCGCGGTCCGGATCGCCGTACGGCCCATTTCGCGCGGCCCGTGGGAGCGTGACGGGCGGTAGCATCCCGAAGCGACGACCCAGTGCACCGCCTGCATCCAGCCGTACGGGTCCAACGCGACACGGCCCCGCGTCGTGGCCACCCACTGCTCCGCCACCGGCACCAGCACCCGGGGCAGCACCGGCACGCACGGCACGAACCGCCGCGCCGCCTTCGACACTGCGGAGTCGGCCACCGCGGCGACGTCGGCCGACTTCTGGCGCTGGCTGGGAACGCGCGGAGCGGCCGGGATTACACCCGACGAGGCGTCTACGGCGACACCAACACCCTCACCCAAATGAGTGATGTCTGTCACAGTACCGGGATTGCGGGTGGCCTGTCCGACAACCGGTCCGACAACCGGTCCCCCAGCGAATCCCCTGGAAACGGAGGGTGAGGCGCCTGGATCCCGCCCTGCGGGATCGGCGTCAAGGCCCGCGCCGGGAACACCAAGATCAACAAACATGGGCGGAGAGGACTGGAAAGGGGTCCTGACCTGCTGCAAAATGGCAGAGCCTCCTGCTCTCACACGCGGGAACGCAGAAGCGCCCCCTCGGGGGTGTGGTTCGCCGAGAACCGAAGTACCGCCCTTCCCGGACCCCGGCCGCCAAGTCGGAGCCCGTTCCGGGCCTCGTCCGATCGCCAAATCGGACGAATCACGTAAGACCGCAGTCCAGTGGTTGGCCCCACTGGAAGCGGTCCGGGGTTGCTGGCCTCGCCAAAGGCCGGCGCCCCCAAAACAACTAAGTCACACTGACCCCCTTCGGGGGAGAGGTGTATCCGCATACGACGACGGCACCCCGCCGGAGCGACCTCGAACCGGTCGCCTCCACGGCGGGGTGCCGCATGTGTGCCTGGATTTGGGTACGGGTACCCTTCACTGCGTCACCACCTTCCGTGTGGTTGACCGGGACGGGCCCCCGGCAAGGGGCGCCGATCCACTCTGATGCCGTCCGGACTTGCTCAAGGTCCGGGCGGCAAAGTTCATTTTGGATCACTGACGGGGCAAGCCTACCGCTGTGGACAACACTCGGAGTAGCGGCGAGCGCACCGTGTCGATCTGACGAGCCAACGGCCAGACAGGCCGACAAGTCCCCGATCACTTGGACTCCCGCAGGAGCTTGAGGGCGCCCTCAGCCGAGAGCTCGCAGTTGTCCTTCGCGTCCGTCCAATGCCGGAGCGTCTCGGCCACAGCACGCAGAACCTCGTCCGGCAGGCCCGCCTCGCGCAGCGTGTCGGCGGCCTCTTCCATCTCCGGTGCCCACCTCCACGCCCGTGCGGCCGTCTTGGCGATGTAGTCAGTCTCGGTCAGGTAGCTGCCGGCCCGCTTGCCGGCCACCTCCAACAGTGCCTGGTCGACACCGTGGTCCTGAGCCAGTCCGTAGGAGAGCGCGGCAAGCACGCGGCTGGCCTTCTGATAGGCCGTGTAGGAGACCTTCAGCGCGGAGGCCTGCCCGATCTCCTCGCCCAAGACCGGCGTCGACACCGCGGTGTCCGAGAACAGCGCCGCCACCAGCGCGGCGGCGTCGGACGGGCCGGAGAGGAACAGCTTCGTGCGCTTGCCACCGACCGGCGGGGAGCCAATCACCGAGCCGTCGACCACCGACCGAGCGCTCCGACCCACCAGGTCGGCGATCCGCCGCGCCCTGGCCGGGCTGATCGCGTTGCCCTCGACGTAGACCCCGGCGAACCCAAGCTCAGCGACATCGCGGGCGACATTCTCGGCAGCGGCCGGCGGGCACAGGCTCAGCACGACCTCGGCCCGCTCGAGCAACTCGCCGAGCTCGGCCACCGGCTCCAGCCCGGCGTGCCCCGCGCGCCGTACAGTCGCGGGGCTACGTTCGGCCGAGCACCACAGCACCTGGGCACCGGCTGACACCGCGCAGGCCGCGACGGCCGCGCCCATGCTGCCGGGGTGGAGCACTCCGAGAACCGGCTGTCCTTCGGTCATCGGGCATCTCCACGACCGCGGACGTGTGCGAAGGCGTCCACGGCGGTCTCGGCGATGACGTCCGGCTCGGCCCCGCCCGGCCAGGGGCGGCCGTGCGAGATCCAGATCGTGTGCAGCCCGGCGCCGCGCCCGCCAATGATGTCCAGCTCCGCGTTGTCGCCGATCATCCAGCCGCCCTGGTCGAGGGCCCGGCCGACGCTGGCGGCCGCGGCCTCGAAGACGACCGGGTCGGGCTTCCGAGCGCCGACTTCCTCGGAGATACAGATTGCGTCGACCCGGTCCGAGATACCGCTCGACTTGAGCTTGGCGCGCTGGATCTGGCCGCCACCGTTGGTCACGATGACGACCTGCCAGCCCTCGGCCCGAACGGCATCCAGTGCGTCGAGGACCCCCGGGAAGGGGGCGACCGCAGCGGCGAGTTCGGCGCTGTAGCGGGCCCAGAGGTCCGCGGCCGGCTCGGCCAGGCCGAGCTCGGACTGCAACGCCTCGAACGTGGCCAGGTCGGCGCGGATCCCCATGGCCTCGAGCATCCGACGTTCGGCGGCGGGCACCAGGTTGGCCCCGGCGCAGTAGGAGGTGATCCAGGCGGAGACCGCCGCGCGACGATCGATCAAGGTGTCGTCGAAGTCGACCATCAGCAGCTGAGCACGAAAAGCGAGCGCCCTCGCGATCAGCTCGGCAGCCCGTTCCGGGGAAACGGTGTCGGTCTGGATCACCAGGTCGAACCGGAACCCCTGGTTGGTGTCCAGGTCCGCCTGGGTCGCATCCCACGCGGACAGGCGGGCCAGGGTGTCCTCGTCGCCGCGCCCCGCCGACCGCTCGGCGGTCACCTCCCGGGGACACCACAGAAGGACGCTCAGCCAGTCGGCCTGGTAGTCGTCCAACAGTGCGCGAACCCCGTCGACCTGACCGAGGTGTGCCACCGGCACCCCAACCTCGAAGGCGGCGTCCAACCCGGGCCGGTCGACAACGTAGGTGTTGCCGTAGCGCGAGTTCGAGTAGACGACATCGCCCGCTGCCTCCAGCTCGGCCAGCTGCTCCGCGCTGCCCATCCGGTAGCCGGCGGACTTACCCGAGCCCACCTTCAGCCGCTCGAACTGCCGGTGCCGCTGGTTGTACTTCGTCAGCGCCGCAGTGACGGTGTCCTTGCCGGAGGCGGGCGGCCCGTACAGAAGAACGCCCGAACGGCTGGCCTGGCTACCCACTAGCCCACCATCCCCAGCGCCAGGCGTGCCCGGTCCGCGAGGGAGACCGCGGTGCCGTACCGGTTGTCCACGACCAGGTGCGGCACGACCGGGCGCAGCTCCATGTCGACGCCGGCCATGTAGTCGGACCAGTTCTGGAGCTTCCAGGTGTCCCGCGCGGCCGACCGCTGACCGATGTACTCCCGCATCGAGTCGGCATCGCACTGCACCCAGACGGGAGCGACGGTCACCCCGCGCGCCGCGCACCGGTTCTCCAGCCGCCGCATCCACGCCTCATCGACCATCTCGGCGATGAACGGCGCGGTCAGCACCGTGCTGATCCCGCAGTCCACATTGGCGTAGGCGGCCTTCAGCAGGCACTCGTACTCGAGCGGCCGGACCCGAGACCGGTACAACTCTGACTGGCGGTCGTTCGGCTCCGATCCCAGCTCCACCAACAGGGCCTCCACCAGTGCCCTCGACATCGGGTCTTTGTCCAGCAGCGGCCATCCGGTCAGCTCAGACAGGAACCTCGCGAGCTCGGTCTTCCCCGTCCCGGCGTACCCACCGACCAGCACCAGCGTCGGCGAGTTCGAGTCGCCGCCCGTGTGCCTGCGCTTCCAGGCGTCCATCACCCGCTGCTGGAAGCCGACGGCGTCGACACCGGCAGTGCCGGGAGCCATGTGCGTCAGCGCCCGCTCCACCGCGAGGACATGGCCACCGTTGTGCCTGTGCTCCATCGGGGTCAGCGAGAACGCCGCCTCCTGTTCGCCTGGCAGCGGGTCACGGAAGCCGAGTTGCACGTCGGTAGCGCGGTAGAGCAGCGCGTAGGCCCGCCGGTAGTGCGGCCCCGGATACACCTCACCGAGCTCGTGCTGGCTGATGGTCTGCGGATTCCCCGCCGGCACGCCCCTGAGCTTGGCCTGCTCCGCGACCTTACGCAGTTCCTCACCGGCCTGCTCCTGGGTCAGACCGTGTGCCTCCCGCTGGTCACGCAGCTTGTACGGCTTCCAGCCGGGGTGCTCCGACTTCTTCGCCATGTCCCCCACCACCTCTGTCATCGCCATGCTTCGGAGCCTATGGGCGGCCCGTCGAAATCCATGTGTAGCTGGATGTTGAACCGGGTTGAGAAAGTGCTGTAGCTCTAAGTGATTCTTTGTCAGCTCCGGTTCAGCTGTGATTGGTCTCCATGGACAGCCAAACCGGGAGGACAACAGATGCGTACTGATGAGCGGAACGCGGCGGAGGAGTTGGTCCAGGCCAACGATGTGGGGAGGAACCTCGACCAGCATGCTCTGCCGCAGCGTGTCTTCCTGTGTCAGCCAGCAATGCTCAGTGTCAGCAAATGGTGCAGGGGCGTGGTGCTGACTGTCACAAAGACCGTGGACTCCTGTGGATCGCGAGCAATGCTCAGGATTCGGAAGCCGGGGGTTCCCTCTGCCACACCGAGCGCTGCTGCCGCGGCCTGATCCATGGGTTCGGCAGAGATCATGGTGTCGGTGCGCAGCACGTTCCAGCCGAGCCAGTCAGCGAAACGAACTCCGGCAGGGGGAGACATGCGAGTGGCACCAACCGGGGCCAGCAGGGGCGGGACGCCTTCGTGGCCCTCAGGCTGACGAGAGGCCAGCTCGTAGGGCACGATGGTCAGTTTGTGTTGAACCGGAACACCATCTACCGAGCGGACCCGCGTGCGCTCCACGACATCGGTGTCAGCGATCCCCCACGCAGCCATATACGGAGGTGCGGGCAGTTGACGGACAAGGGTGGTGACCTCGTTGGCCTCACCACCGGATGCCGGCTTCCAGATCGGCACGTTCAAGTCAGGGGGGCCGAACGTGCCGAGGTGGGCCTCGGCGGTTCGGCCAGCGGTGACGACAGTGCCGCTGCCAGCCTCGGTGCGGACCAGGCCTAGGGCCGCTAGCTGCGCGTAGGCCGCCGCGACGGTCTGCTGACTCACGCCGCGTTCATCAGCCAACTTGCGTACGGCGGGGAGGCGCGTCCCGTGGCGGTAGCGCCCGGCCGAAATCCCCTCCCGAATCTCGGCCGCGATGGTGCTGGCGTTCAAGGTTCAGTCTCCTATCGAGCGGCTGCCGGGCTACAGGCTATCGCATCAAGCAGCGAACGTCACCATCTTGACATTCGTCAAGAATTTGAACTATCTTGACACTTGGGAGATAGGCCCCTATCTTCGATTGCATCGGGCCGGTTACGGTCCGCGATGGATGGGCTGGGCCGTAAGCACCACCCGGGTGTCGATGTGCTGTCGGCAGCGTCGAGCAGCACGGAACCGCAGGTGGTAGCCGTCCTTGTGGGCGTCGGATACCAGCACTGAGTAACAGCGGTGTCACCCGCCTTCGGGCGGTGGCGGTCACCTCGGTGACAAGGGGTTGAGCCCTTAGCTCCCCCGCGTCGGACGCCTACATAGCAACACCAGAACCACTTTCTGAGCAGCGTGCTGCGCTGCCTGTCCGCCAGGACGTCGGCCTTCGGGTCGGGCCTGGCGGGCGGAGAGAGCAGCAAGTTCCGCTCCCCGGACTCCCCCTTCTCCCTGCCAGGAGGCCCCGATGCCCGCTCGCACCCGCACCAAGCGCCGCTCAGCTCTCCCCCCGCTGAGGCTCTCGACCCTGCGCCCCCACCTCTACAACCTGCGCCCGGACGAGGTCGCCACCGTGGTCTGCCCCGACTGCCGGACCTGGCAGCGGATCATGGGCGACAAGACGCTCACGATCCGCGACCACTACTCCACCGACCTGTCCGGCGCCCAGCTGGACGCCGGCCAGAGGGACACCCGTTGCCCCTCCGCCCGTCGGATCGTCGAGATCGACGTCCTGGTGGCGCGCTGGGCACGGGACATCGAGGAGGGCAGCACCGAGACTGCGGCCCGCCAGCCCACCAAGGTCCTGCGCAAGGTCAAGGCCCCGCAGCCGCCGGCGGTCCTCCACATCGCGCAGCCCCGTCCGGCCGCCCCGGCGCCGACCGCCGCCGAGCGCGCCGACCAGTGGGCCGACGTCCTGCTGCCGGTGTTCGTCGCGGACGCCCTGCGCCGCATCCCGCTGCACGGCGCGCGCAGCCCGATCGTCCCGCTGACCCTGCCGGCCGGCGCCCGGCCGATCGCTCAGAGGGCCACCGCAGACGAGGTGCTCGCGGTGAGCCCGCTGCGGCGGCACCGCAGCTCGGTCGCCGAGCCCGAGATGCTCTCCGCCTGACCTTCCGCCAGCAGTACGAACCGTCACGGCCGCCGCCGACCCCGACCTGCCGGGGTGGGCGGCGGCCGTCGCCTTGCCCCGCACAACAGCCCGTCCAGCGAGACCACCCCGAGGAGACCGCGATGCCCGAAACCCCCGCCGCCGCCGCTCAGCTCGCCGACGCCTACACCTGGTACTCGACCGGCCTGCGCGACCTGGTGCGGGAACTGCTGGACGAGGCCGGCCTGGACACCGCCAGCGACACCGTTGACGACCTGTGCGGCGACCTGTGGCTGCACGCGGCGGAGCGCGCCGCTTCCCACGGCGGCCTCTCCTTCACCGAGATCCTCGACGCCCTGGACGCCCACGCCGTAGCCCTTGTGGACGGCCTCCACGGCCAGCCGCCGGTGACCGACGAGGGTCGGCTCGACACCGCCACGGACCCGGCCGACATCGCCGAGCTCGCCCTCGCCGCCGCGGACAGGGCCGGCCGCCAGCCGCTCCCCCGCCAGCACGCCGCCGAGCGCCCCCACCCTCAGCGCGCAGCGGCCTGATGCGTATCCACCTGGTCGCCTACCTGGCCCGTACCAGCGACGGCGCGGAGCACGGCGTGGCCCGCGTCCCGTCGGGGCGGGGCCGGCCGTCGTGGCACGAGTGTGCGGCCGTCGTCCCCGGTTTCCTCACCGGGCAGTACCTCGGCGCCGCGCCCGAGCCGGACGAGACCTGGTCGGCGCGTCGATCCGCCTGACCCACCACAACGTACGAACCGTCACTGTGTCGCCCACCCCGCCGGTCGGTGTGGGCGACGCAGTGGTTGCTCGTGCAGCCAGAACAGCAAAGGGCCCCGGGGTTGCGCCCCCGGGGCCGAGTCGGTCGCACCACCCACCCCGCTCAGGACGAGAGGCCAACGACCGTGAACACCATCATGCACGACGACGAGGACACCACCCTCGACCTCTACCACCGCTACTCCGCCCGCCTCCTCGCCGCCGCGACCGAGCGCCTCGCCGCCATCGGCCCCGACGCCACCAGCCTGGACGAGGACGTCACCCAGGACGTGTGGGCCGAGGTCGCCGCCGGCGACTACCCGACCGGCCACTGCGGCCTGGACGGCCTGCTCGTCCTCCTCGACAGCGCTGTCCGCCGGGTCCGCGCCGTCCGCACTCGCGAGTGGCCGGCCGGACTCCCCCAGGCCCGCCCCCGCACCCAGGCGCCCGACCTCCTCGAGACGCTCGCCGGCCAGACCACCGCCGTCCCCACCCAGCCCTGGCCCCGGCCGCTCCCGACCGCCGCCTCCGCCGTCGCCGCCCTGCACACCCTCCCCCTGGCCGGCTGACCCCGATGACCGACCAGGCCCTCGCCGAGCTCCAGCGCCAGATCCAGGAACAGGCCGACCGCCTCGCGGCGCAGCATGCCGCCGAACGCGCGCTCGCCGAGCAGCTCCGCCAGCAGCAGGCCGCGCAGGGAGGCACCCAGTGACCAGCACCCACACCGAGCGCGCCTTCGGCGGCAGCAGCGGCGACGGTAAGCCGCCGACCGACCCGCACCCGCCGATCACCTCCAAGAAGAGGGGCAGCTGATGACCGCGCGCGTCCCCAGCTCCACCTACGACACCGACCTGCTGCTGCGCCTCGCGGCGCAGGCCACCGCCCGGACGGTTCACCGCCGGCCGGACCAGGCCGCCCCGGCCCGGCCGACGCAGCCGACGATCGAGCAGCCCACCGCGAAGTAGCCGCCCTGAACCTCGCGCCGCTGGGAGTGCCCGGCGGCGCCCAACCAGAGAGGACCACGCCCGTGATGACGGACGAGGAGTACGAGGCCTGGCAGGCCGGGCTGGAGCAGATGAACCGCGACTACGAGGCCGCCGACCAGGCCGAGTACGCCGCCTACATGGCCGAGTTCGACGCCCGCGACGTCGCGGTCTGGGCCGATCCGGTCCTGGAGCAGCCGGCCGTCGGCGGGGCGCTCCTGGAGCAGCGGCACGTCCTGTTCGAGGCTGCGCACCCGGAGCAGGCCGAGGCGTTGCGGCGCCTCGCCGCCTTGGCCTGATCGCGCGTCGGTTGGTTGTCGTTCGCCGCCGTGCCCCGTCCCCGGGACCACCCGGGGTGCGGGGCACGGCGGCGAACGACGGTGCCCGACGCACCGGTTCCACCCACCCGGCACTCCCTGGAGGACATCACCATGCGCTGGACGCCTGCCGCCCGTGCCACCCTGGCCGCCAACCTCGAACAGGCCGCCGACAACGACGCGGCCGCCGCGGACAGCGGCCGCGCCGTCGCCGCCGACCCGACCGCCGCCCCGGCCGCCCGGCGGCAGGCCGTCACCGCCGCCGGGTTCCTCGACGACCAGGCCCGCCACCTGCGGGCCGACGCCGCCGCCGTTCGCGGTGGGGCCGATCCCGTCGAGCTCGGCTACCCCACCCCCTGATTGGCCGCCTCGGTCGCTGTCGTTCGCCTCCGCCCCGGGCCACCGGGTGCGGAGGTGTTCGTCGATGCCCGACGCACCGGATCGCAGACCCGAAGACAGAAGGAGCTCGAATGACCACCCGTACCCACACCGCGCCCGCCGGTCCCGCCGTCCTCGACCTGACCCAGCACAGCGGCCGGATCACCGTCCGGGTCGACCGCACCGCCACCCAGGCCGGCATCACCGTCAGCACCACCGCCGAATCGGGCCCGGTCGCCGAGGCGGTCCGCAACACCGGGATCGAGCAGACCGGCCAGCGGATCACGGTGACCGTCCCGGAGGTCCCCGGCATGGCGATCTCCGGCGGCGACATCAACATCAGCGGCGGCCGCTTCACCATGGGCGGAATCAACTTCGTCGGTGGCGTCAGCGGCCGGGTCGTCATCAACGGCGTCGACGTCACCCAGGCCGTCAACGGCGGCACCCCGCCCGCCGAGATCGAGACCACCATCGTCCTGCCGCCGAACTCCTGGGCGCGGCTGACCACCCACACGGCGACCACCCGGGCGACGGGCCCGCTGGAGTCCCTCGACTACTCCGGCACCTCCGGCATCCTCAGCGCCGACGAGGTCGGCGACCTGGCGGTCAACCTCACCTCCGGCCGCGCGACGGTCGCCCGGGTCACCCGGAAGCTGAACGCGGTCCTGACCTCCGGCAACTTCGGCGTGCACGCCTACGACGGCGGCGACGCCCGTCTCACCCTGACCTCCGGCAACGCCCACATCGCCGCGACGCCGGTCAGCCGCGGCCGCTTCTCCATCGGCCTGACCTCCGGCAACGCCACGCTCACCGGCACCCGGCACCTCGACGTCAGCCGCCGCGTCACCAGCGGCTACCTCAGCGTCAACTGACCACCGCCCGGCGCACGGCCGCCCTACAGAGAGGACATTCCCATGGGTAACCACCCCGCTTGGATGGCTGGACACCTGCCCCCGAGCCAGCCGATCCGCCGGCCCGGCGTGCTCCGCCGGGCCCTCGATGCGATCGGCGGCTACACCACCTACTGCTGCCCCGACCCGACCTGTGACGTGCGGATCCGCGTGCGCGGCATGAAGCCCGGCGAGCAGCGCCGTTATCAGGAGCTCGCCGCCGACCACGCCCGCCACGGCAGCTAGGCCTGACCGCGTCGGTTGGTTGTCGTTCGCCGCCGCGTCCCGCCCCGCCAGCACAGGAGCAGGGCGCGGCGG
Organism: Kitasatospora sp. NPDC054795; assembly: GCF_053611565.1. Classification (NCBI taxonomy): domain Bacteria; kingdom Bacillati; phylum Actinomycetota; class Actinomycetes; order Kitasatosporales; family Streptomycetaceae; genus Kitasatospora; species Kitasatospora sp. NPDC054795. The sequence goes on along the minus strand of NZ_JBSHAP010000040.1, from coordinate 50,151 downwards.
TGTTCGACGGTGCCCGACGCACCGCCCGCCAGCCTCGGCTGCTGCGCCCGCGGCGAGGAGGTTGCCCGCTACGTCCAGCTGGTTCTGGACGCCGACGGCACCGCCGACCGCCTCGCCTGGCTGCGCCGCCCCTGACCCAGCCGCGCCTTCCCCGCGCACCCTATATAGAGGAGGAGCCCGCTGTGGCTGCCCGCACCCGCACTCCCGCCCGCCGCCCGGCACCGACCAAGACCACCACGCCGAAGACCACCACGGCCACGACCATGCCGGTGCCCCGCGACGAGACCGCCGACCAGGCCGGCGCCGGCGCGCTGCTGGAGGCCGCCCGCGCCGAGGCCGACCAGCTGCGCACCACCGCGCAGGCCGACGCCGACCAGTTGCTCGCCGAGGCCCGCCAGAGGCTGGCCGATGCCGAGCAGCACGCCGAGGACGTCCGGGCGCGGGCCGGCACCGTCCTGGCGCAGGCCCAGGAGCAGGCGAAGGCGACGACCGCCGAGCTGGAGGAGCGGCTGACCGTCGCTCGCGACGAGCTCGCCGACGCCCTCAAGCAGCGCACCGCCGCCGAGCAGCACGTCGCCCGCCTGGCGGCGCTGACCGAGCAGCAGATCGCGGCGGCCGAGGACACGGTGGCCCGGGCCCGGACGATCGCCGACGGCGACCTCGCCGCGGCCGAGCAGACCGTGGCCCGGCGCCGCCAGGCCGCCGAGAAGCTCCAGCGCGAGGCCGAGGCCGAGGGCGAGCGGATCGTCGGCGCGGCCCGGGAGCGGGCGCAGCAGATCCTGGCCGACGCCGAGCAGGCCAAGGAGCAGGCCCGCGCGGAGGCCGAGCAGGTCGCCGCGCACGCCGAGCACCTGGTCGCCGAGGCGAAGAAGCAGGCGGTGGACCTGGTCACCCTGGCCGAGCAGGACGCCGAGGCCCGCCGGGAGTCGGCGGCCCGGGCGCGCGAGGAGGCCGAGACTGACGCGGAGCAGCTGCGCGGCCAGGCCCGGGCGGCGGTCGAAGCCGCGGAGGAGGAGGCGGCGCAGATGCTGGACCAGGCGAGGGAGCAGGTGGGCGAGCTGCTCGCGGGCGCCGAGTCGACGGCGGAACAGCGCGAGCGGGAGGCGGCCGAGGTGCTGGCCGCCGCGCAGGGCCAGGCCGAGGAGGCGGTGGCCGAGGTGAAGTCGAGGGCGGAGGCAACGGCGTCGGGACTCATCCGCAAGGCGGAGGAGGAGGCCGCCGGACACCTGTCCGACGCCGAGGACAAGGCCCGGCAGCTGGTCGGCGACGCCGAGGACCGGGTGCGCGAGGTACTCGGTGCCGGCGCCCGCCAGCAGGCCGACGCGCAGGTCCGCCTCGCGGCGATCCGCGAGGAGGCCGAGGAGGCGGAGGCCCTGGTCGCCAAGACGAGGGTCCGCCAGGGGTTCGTCGACAAGTGGGGGCCGCGGGTCGCCCTCGCCGCGACGATCGTTCTCACCGCGTCCGGTGAGTTCGCGCTCGCCAAGATGTCGGGCTGGCCGCAGGAGGTTGCCTGGGCGCTGCCGCTGGCCATCGACGTTTACGTCGTCCAGTCGTTCCGCCGGCACAAGGACGTGCTCGGCGCGATCGTCCTGATGGTTGCGGCGAACGCGGTCTACCACCTCGCGGCGGCCGGCCTGGTCGGCGTGCACACCTCCGGCCCGGACAAGGGCAAGCCGCTGTGGTGGCTCATCGTGACGGTCGCGGCGATCGCGCCGTGGGTGATGTGGCGCCTGCACCACATCACCGCCGAGGACGAGAGCGCCCACGGCGATGGCGGGACCGGGCCCGGTGAGACCGAGACCGAGCCGGACGACGGTGAGACCAGCGACTCGGTCTACGGCAGTCTCAGCGACGACTTCGCGGTCCTGGCGCCCGAGCCGGGCATCGACCCGGCCGGTGCGCGAGACCCACGTGAGATCGAGCCCGGCCAGGTTGAGACCGGCGGCCGTGAGACCGGCCGCCCGATGCGACTGGTTGAGACCGGCGACAGCGAGCGTGAGACCGGCAGGTCAGAGCGTGAGACCGACGGTGAGACCGGACCGGGCACGGCGCTCGCCAAGCGCGGCAGTGAGACCAGGAGGCGCCCTTCCGCTCAGGACGCCGAGATCGAGGGCGAGATCACCGCGCTGCTCAGTCTCATGCACCGCCGGGGCGGCGCCGGCCAGGTCTCACTGGACGACGCCGAGGAGGTCACCGGCAAGAGCCGCGCGACGGCGGCCCGGCGCCTTGAGACCGCACGGGGCCGTTACCGCAAGACCGGCTGAGACCGGGCGACCCGCTGACGCTCCGACAGGACGCCCGGCGGCGGTCCGGCCTCATCGCGTAAGTCACAGAGAGCAACCAAAACAGCTGTCGGTCTCTCCGGTGGTCACCAGGACGCACCAATCGTCCTGGTGACCCCCGACGGCGCCGACGGCGCCGAGCACACCGTACCGAGCACCAGGAGCACGGCCCCGGCTGCTGGTGGTGCCACCCCCGGCTGCGCCGCCGTCGCTGACCGACCGTCCCATCCACCGAGATCCGGGCCTCTCGGCTGGTCCCCGGCACCCCCAGACCAGGGGGTTTGCCGGGGGTCGGCGAAGGCGTCCGGCCCCGGCGCGCCGAGCACCACCGTAGCGACCCGGACATCCGGCCGGAGCCCGGGTCGACAACCCATCACCTGGAGGACTCACGTGTCCCAGAACCACAAGATCCCGTGGACGTCCGAGCACCTGCTCAAGCCGCAGGGCACCGCCCTGTTCGCCGCCCAGCAGCGCGAGCGGCTGCGGCAGATGGCCAACGAGATCCAGGGGCTGCTGAGCGAGTACCGCGCGGCCCTGGAGAACATCCGAATCGACGGGGACAAGCCGCTGGAGCCCAAGGTCCGGGCGTTCCGGGCGACCCGGCCGATGGCCTCCATGGAAAAGCACCTGCGGGAGGCCCTGAACGAGGCCGGAGACGTCGACGCGGAATTCATCCGCTTCTACAAGGAGCTCCCGGTCAAGCGAGAGCAGCGCGCGGCTGCGAAGGCGCTCAGGAAGGCCCGCAGGGCCGAAGCCAAGAAGGGTCGTGGAATGCAGGCTGTGGACACGGCTGCGGGCCTCCACGGAATCGCTTCCGGATTCTCTGAAAGCCAGCGCGAAAGCAGCGAGGGAAAGTCCCAGGAAAAGCCTGCGGCGACGTTCCTGGATTTCCTGAAGGAGGCGTGAATCCGTGCCGCTCACACCGGGGCAGGCCGCCCACTGGAACCAGCGCATCGCGGCGACCGCGACGAATTCCGACCGCGCGCAGGCGTTGTGGGACCTGGCCCGCACGATGGCCGGCCGGGACGAGGCGGCCTGGGCGGACCTGGTACGGACGCTCACCGCATGGACGCAGGCCCGGGCCGGCTCCTGACGGGCCGGTCGGCGGCGTGACTCTTCGCGCTCACCGAAACCGCCGCGATGTCGTCATCCGGGGTCCCCACGTGCGCGCACAGTGCGCGCACGCGAGAGGCCCCGATCTGGTGACGGACAGTGACGAACGATTGGAGGCGGCCGGATGGCCGACGACACCACGGGGACCGTGCTCGGCTTCCCCGGCCTGACCCTGCCGGGGGTCGTGGGCGAGGACGGCCCCGGCGACGGCATGCCGACCCTGGCCCCGCTGACCACCGAATTCAGCCCGCCCGCGTCCCTTTTCATTCCCGAGGCCCCCGTCCTCGGCGGGGAAACGGAAACGGCGGCCAGCGGAATGGAGGCAGCCCCGACTGTCGGCTCCGGATCGCTCGCCGGGGTCGCCTCGATGTCCACCGTGATGATGGCCGGGATCACGGTCGCGGCCCTGCGCGGCGCCTATCACACGGTCGAATACCTGAAGGCCCGCGCCGAGCACCACAAAGCCGTCCGAGACCAGCAGGGCGCGGCCGCCGGAAAAGCGAATGCCCAACTCGAAAGGGCCCGCTCCGCCGCCCTCGCGGCACAGCAGCCGGGCCGTTCGCAGGCCGGTCCGGAATTCGGCCGGGGCTCGCGGAGTTCTGGTTCGAATTCCTCCCCGAATTCGGCCAGGACGAACAGCGGAGTGCCTTCGACGTTCCGTTCCACCGGGCAATCGGGGCCCGGCGGCGCGCAGCATCGCAGGCCCGAGACGGGCCGTGGGGGCGGGCAGGACGGCCGTCCGGGCCCGGCGGGCACCGCCGGGCCCGGACGGGTCCAGGAGGCCCGCAGGAGGGCCCTGGAGGACTCTGGCCGAAAGCGCGGCCCGGACGGCAATTCCGATGACCGGAAAGGCCGCCGAAACGGCGGCGGAAACGGCCCGTCCGACATCGGCCGGGACCGCCCCGGGCGGCAGCCGGCCCCCGGCTCGAAGGACCCCGCCGACCGGACGAACAAGCTCGACCGGAAGGACCGCCCCGGGCGGCAGCCGGCCGGGCCGGACACGATCCGTGGAGCGGCCCGCCAGCGCGCCGCCGGACGGATCCTGAACGGCCCGGCGGACAAGCAGTCGGCCCCCGGCTCGAAGGACCCCGCCGACCGGACGAACAAGCTCGACCGGAAGGACCGCCCCGGGCGGCAGCCGGCCGGAGCGGACACGATCCGCGGGGCGGCCCGCCGCCGGGCCGCCGACCGGATCACCACCGGCACCTGGAAGCCCACCGGCGCCCACGGCGGTGACGGCGCCACCCCGACCACCATCCGCGGCGCGGTCCGCAAGCGAGCGGTCGACCGGATCCTCAACGGCAAGAAGCCCAAGGACACGACGGACACGACGAAGGACGGCACAACGGACACGCCGAACCCGTCGGCGCCCGGTACCGAACTCGCCGTCCGGCCCGCGTCGGCCAAGACCGGTGCCGGCACACAGAGCACCTCCGGCGACAGCGAGCGCAACGCCTCGTCCGCCGGCGACGGCCCGACCACCGGGCGCCGCACGAAGAGGCTGTTCACCCCCGGCGGCGCCACCGGCTCCAGGCCCTGGCGCGTGCGCAAACCCGGCACCACCGCCCCCGGCACTCCCGGGGACAAGAAGCGCAGGAAGCAGGAACAGAAACAGGAGCGCCGCACGCGCAAAGCCCGCGACCGGGCCCGGCGAGCGAACGCCCGCCGCTGCGGCAGGGCCCACCAGAACCACCGGGACGGCGAGCCGGAGCAGACCTGGAAGGACAAGCCGTGGGCGGGAGAGGGGTTCCTCGCCTATCTCCTGAGGGTGAACCCCCGCCTCGCGGACAAGATGGCGAAAGCCCAGGAGAGGCGACGCCGGCGGGACGAGGAACGCGAGGCCCGGGACCAGGACGAGGCGGGCGGCAGGTGGCGACGGGACCGCTGGTGGGAGCACTACAAGAAGTACATCTGGCCCGCCTCGCCGTACGGCGACGACGGACTCGACGAGGAGAACGCGGGCTGGCCGGGGATGCGTGATCCGCACTCGTGGCTCTGCGGGTGCGACGACTGCAACCGGCCCCGGCCCGGCGACAATTTCGGGCCGCCGCCGGGCTGGGTTCACAGTCCGGGCACCGCGGCGCGGCGCGCCGACCGGCCCGATCCCGACGTGGACGCTCCCGCGATCGGCCGGGGCCAGGCCGCGCTTCCCCGTGCCCCCTTCAAGGGCCCGCACGCCCGGCCCGGCACCACCCGCCCGATCCCGATGCCCCCGGCCCCGCCCGCTCCTGGAGGACGACCCGTGACCATCCCCGTGCCCAGAGCGGCGCACGGCACCCAGTACGCCGACGCGGACCTGACGATCTACGACGTCATCGAGGCCGACGCCGACATGGCGGAGGAGATCCTGGCCGGCGCCGACGAGGCCCGCCTGGCGGCCGAGGGCTGCGAGAGGCTCCTCGGCCGCCTGGAGGCCCTGCACGCCAAGGTCGTCGACCTCAAGGTCCCCGGCGTCCTGGAGGGCATGGTCGCCGCCCTGATCGACAAGACCGAGACGGTCAAGGCGAAGGCGGAGGCCGTCGCCGAGACCATCCCGGCCGCCTCCGAGGCCATCGCCCAGGCCGGGGCCAACGCCGCCCGCCGCGACCAGCCGTTCGCCGACACCGTGCGCGACATGGGCCACACCGCCCCCGCCGAGCGCGAGTACCACGGCAAGTAGGAGAGGAGAACCCGTTCATGTCCGACAGCGACCTCGCGCCGGTCACCAGCAGCACCCCGCCCACCGTCCACGAAGCCCCCACCGACCTGCCCGCAGACCGGCCCGGGCCGGCCGACCCGGCCAGCGGCGGCCTCATCGCCTCCACCGGCCGGGCACTCGCCGCCGCCGGCGAGCTGATCCACGACGCCGTCCAGTACACCGTGGTCGTCAGCCAGCTCGCCATCGCGGCCATGCGCCTGGCCTCCCTGTCCGAACAGGTCACCGGCACCTACGAGTACGTCGAGGGCTGCGCCGAGTCGGTGCAGCAACTCGCCGACCAGGCCGCCGCGATGGACGTCGACTCCGACACCATCGCCGAGCACCGCGACGCCGCCGCGGTCATGCTCTCCGTCCTCGCCGAGGCCGAGGCCATGGCGGCGGCCGCCCGCGACCTGTCCACCGCGTTCCAGGCCACCGCCGACGCCCACGAGGCCGACTACGGCCCGGTCGACGAGGCCGCGGCCAACAAGGAGGGCCAGATGGCCGTCCGCGAGTTCTACAGCAACCGCTGACCCACCACCTTGGGGCGGCCGGTGCCGCCCCCGTCAGCGGGACGGACCGGCCGCCCTTCCACCGAGACGCCGCCCACCCCGGCGGCACGCGCGAAGGAGCCCCCCGTTGATGTCCCTCGGCCCGCTGCGCGGGCGCATCGCCGTCGCCCGCGGCTACGTCGGGCGCACCGCCACCCTCGCCGGCACGGCCGGGCTGGCGGCCGGCGGCCTCACCGACGCTCCCCTGCCCTTCACCGTCACGATCGGCACCGTCGGGGCCGCCACCGCCTGGGGCCTGATCTGGTCCGCGACCCTGCCCAAGGGCCGCGTCCGCGATGCCGCCACCGCCCTCTACCTTGCTTCCCCCGTCAGCGCGGGCGCACTGCTCGTCACCGAGCGCCTGGTCCACGGACTGCACTGGTGGGAACTCGCGCTCGACGCCACCTGGGCGGCCGTCACCTGGAAGGTCCGCCCGGCCCGCATGGCCCGCGTCCTGGCCGGCCGCGAGCGCTCCCTCACCCCCGAGGCCGTTCACCAGGTCCAGGAACAGCAGGCCGCCGCGCTCGTCCCGGCCGGTTCCACCCACCCGATGTCCCTGTGGTGGGCGCAGCGGGTCGCCGTCGAGGGCGGTGTCGCTCCCGGCACCGTGCTCACCGACGTCGAGCGCATCGGGGAGAAGGGGATGTCCGGGCTGATCCGCGCCGCCCGCCCGGGCATGCCGGTGCCCACGATCTCCCTCACCGCCCTGTCGGCGCTCCTGGACTGGGACGAGGAGGAGATCACCGTCGCGAAGGTCGCCGGGCGCGGCGCCGGGGTGCGGCGCCTGACCGTCGGCAGCGCCGACCAGGCCACGGACCCCTACACGCACTGGATCAAGAACATCGCCCCCAAGGGCATGCCGGGCACGGTCATCACCGGCGTGCGCATCATCGACACCGACACGAAGGAACTGCGCTGACGTGGGCCTCATCTACGAGCTGACCGTCAAGGCGCCGCCCGGCGACGTCATCGGCTACGACATGGCCCGCCTGGCCGACGCGATGAACATCAAGGACCCCGCCCGCCTCGCCGTCGAGACCCAGGGCAGCGAGGGCCTGGTCACCATCTACCCCGAAGACCCCCTCGCCGAGGTGATCCTGCCCGACCCCGAGCACCTGACCATGGACTCCACCGGCCGGATCTGGGTCGGCCTGCACCACAACGGGCGCCGTACCAAGGTGCGCCTGTACGACCCCAAGGCCGGCTCGGCGCAGCGCATGCTGCTGTTCGGGACCACCGGCGCCGGGAAGTCCACCGGCGGGCAGATCATCCTCGCCGGGATGAAGCGCTCCGGGGTCGGTGTGTTCTACGCCGACCTCAAGGGCGGCCAGTCCGCGCCCGAGGCCCGCGGCAACTGCGACTGGTGCGTCTACACGCAGGAGGGCGCCATCGCCCAGCTGCGGACCTTCTGGAACGTCATGAAGGCCCGCGAGATCAGGTACGCGGCCGCCGGGCGGTCCAAGTTCCTGATGGACCGCCCCGACCCGCTGATGTACCAGGTGGTGGACGAGGCCAACCGGCTGCTGGAGAAGGGCGCCCCGTACAGGGAGGAGGCGACGTTCTACATCAAGGACATCGGCCGCACCGGCCGAAGCCTGGGCATGGGCATCGGGCTGTTCGCCCAGGCCGGCCACCTCGAGGAGCTCGGCGGCTCCGACACCCTGCGCTCCATGCTCAAGGAGGGCGAGGTGATCCTGCTGCGCTGGACCAGCAACCTGATGCGCCAGCTCGTCTCCGACGGCCTCCTCCCGGCCGGGCAGAAGCTCGCCGCAATCCCCAAGTACGCCGGCGCCGTCGAGCTGGTCTCCCAGTTCGACGACACCGAAGCGGACGAGGACCGGCCCGGCACCCAGGGCAGCGGCTACCACCTCTCCGGCCTGCACCCCACCGCCCGCATGCGGTTCTTCCGCGTGGGCTCCGAGGTGCCGACCGAGGGCCTGGACCCCGAGATGCTCGCCCTGTACGGCACCGGTCCGCACACCGTGCTGGAGAAGGAGTCCTGGCAGGACGCGGGCGAGGCCTACGTCGGGAAGCTGGACGGGATGGAGGCCTACCAGGCCGCATGCCCGGAGAAGTTCGAGGAACCCGAACCCGGCGCGGGCGGCCGGGGCCGCGGCGGCAACGGCGCAAACCGAGGCAGCGGCGGCCAGGGCCCGCGCAGCGCACCGGTCCCCGTCATCCCCACCACCGCCCCCGAGCCGCGGACCGCCTCCCGCCTCAACCTCACCGACCGCGTCCTGGCCGTCCTGGAGCACACCGACGGCGAGGACCTGGACGACCTCGAGGTCCTCGCTGCCGTCAACGCCGACGGCGGCCGCCAGGTCAGCCTCGGCGGCGTCCGCAACGCCCTGCGGGGCCTGCGCGGCTGACCACGCGGTACGGCGGGACGCAGCGCCGGTCAGTCGAAGGAGAAGTTCTCCGCGTCGCAGTCCCAGCAGAACCACGACTCCGGGATCTCCACGACATCGCAGCAGTCGCAGCCCTCGCCGTGCACACGGTTGTCCGCACCGCAGTTCCAACAGCTGTAGTGCACGTGCGCCATCGCGCCCCCTCGTCTCCAAGCCCCACACCGAGCGGTGCGGGGCGCAGCCCGAACCTGACGTACCACCAGGCCAGGCCAGCAAACACCCGATCCGGCCCGCCTGTCCGCCCAACCCACCAACGACCCACCAGGAGCACCCGTGGCCGTCACCGTCTCCCTCGCCGTCCTCTTCGGCATCATCACCGCGGTCCTCTACCGCGGCCGCGCCGTCGGATTCTGGCCGGCCCTGGCCCTCGTGCTGTTCGGCTTCACCCTCGCCTCCACCGGCGCAGGCCCCGCCATCAACCAGCTGCTCACCAACCTGGTCACCACGCTCAGCAACGCCGCCTCCTGACCCACCGCCACCCGCTCCCGACCTCTCCGAGGGCCGCTGGACCCGCCCGCCACCCGGCGGTGGGACCGGCGACCCCAGAAGACGCCCGGTGCCCCCAGACCTCAGCAGCCCTTCCCCGCCACCCCTTGGAGCACCCCGTGGACAGCATCTACACCTGCCCCGCCACCGCCGCCGACCTGGCGGTCGACCTCAACGCCTACCTCCTCCAGGAGGGCTACGTCCCGGCCTCGCTCGACGGCCAGATCGTCGCCGTCCCGCTCCAGCCCACCCCGGACACCCCGGCGCTCATCCCCGCCCTGGTCGACGGCCGCGTGATCGCCGTCCCCGTGCACAACCCGCTCGCCGCCGCCGCCGCGGCCGCCGCGGCGCAGCAGCAGCCCGTCCCGGCCGCGCCCGCCCCGGCGCAGCCCGCCACAGATCCGGGCCTGCCGCTGGCCCTCCGTCAGGGCATCCTGTACGGCTGCGCCGGCGCGCTCACCGTCGGCGGCCTGACGTGGATGGTCGGCGAGGGCATCGGGAGCGTTGCCCCGTACGCGGACCAGATCGGCAAGATCCTCATGTGGGCGGCCGCCACGGTGGCCGCCGTGGTGATCGGCGTCGCCGCGCTGCTCGGCAAGCTCCGCTCCGTCGCTTCCAGCGCCACCGCGGCGTCTGCGACCGCCAGCGGCGACGGCGCGTCCGGCACCGTGCTCGCGATGTTCCACCGGCACACCGAGGTCACCATCGGCAAGCAGTCCGCCGGATGGAAGGGCACGGTCAACAACAACGTCCGCTGACCGGCCGCCCGGCCCGCCTCCGCCCGCCCCGCCGACCACCGGCCGGGCGGGCGGGCCGCCTTCCGGGGACGAGGCCGACCGTCTCGGCGACGGCATCGACACCACCTACCAGCACCTGATCACGCCCGTTGTGCCTCTCCGACTGACCTCGCATCACCCGACCCGAACAGGAGCAGCACCCCGTGAACCAGCACACCGAGCCCACCCTCCAGGAGCAGCCGAGCGTCAGCGTCCGTGAGTCGGCCCGGCGCCGGGCCCGCGCCCTGACCGCCCCCGGCGGCTGGCTCGACCGGCGCCGCCGCGAGCTGGCGGCTGGCCTGGACGACTTCACCGGCGCCGAACCGTGGGTGCGCGCCCTGGCCTACCTGACCGTGATCACCCTCGCCGTCCTGGTGCTCGGCACCGTCGGCGGCATCCTGTTCAACGCGGCCGGCGCCGTGATCGACGCCGTGCACCTGCCGCAGGACCTGCCCGCCGGCGGCGACGACCTGCGCACCGCGATCACCGGACCCATCCACACCTACCTCATCGCCCACCAGGCCTACCCGCTCACCCCGGCCACCGTCTATGGCGCGTGGAAGACAGTCGGCCTGATCGCCGCGCTGCTCGCCTTCATCACCCGCCGCGCCATCGCGCGCGCCGGCTGGACGGCCTGGTCCGCCGCCACCCTCGCCATGGTCTGGTCAGCCGCACCTGAAGCCGGCCGCCCGGTCGCCGTCGGCCTGACCGCCGCCGCCATCACCGCGGTCTCGCTGTTCGCGCTGCGCGGCCTGACCTTCAGCCTGCGCCCGATGGTGATCAACCGTACCGACGTGCAGCCGCAGATCACCATCCAGACCCCCGAACCCAAGACGGCCCGGCCCCGGCCGACCGTCCCGGCACCGGGCTCGCCCTTCGACCAGCGCTGACCACCCCGGGGCGGGCCGGCGCCCCGGCGCGCTGGCCCGCCCCTCCCCCCGCCCCGTCCCGTCCCACCGATCGAGAGGCACATCCGCTGTGGCCCTGGCCATCTCCCGCGACGCACAGATCGCGGCCCTCTATGAACGACTCCACCACCGCTCCGGCATCCTCGCCGGCCTCACCCCCGGAACCCCCTCCCACGCCGGGATCCAGGCGGAGTGCGACGCCATCCACGCCGAGATACGGCGCCTGGAGTCCTCCACCAGCATCTCGCCGAAGGCCGTCCTGATCACCGTCGCCGTGATCCTTCTGCTCATCTGGAGCGCCGTCCACTGACGTCCGGCCACTGACGCTGCCCACCACCGCGCCCGCCGCCCCCGCCACCCAGGCCGGGACGGCGGGCGCGGTGGTGCGCGGCGCGGCCACCCGGCCGTACCCACCCACGAGGGAGCACCCCATGCCCAAGACCGCCACGGCCGCACCGGCCCTCACCAACCCGGCCGGCCTCCACGGCCGCGCGCCGGCCCACGCAGGGCGGACCCCCGACACCGGCGCCATCCACGTCGCCCCCGAAACCCTCGCCGACGCCCGCGGCGAGATGACCACCGCGGTGCAGGGCATCGTCCAGCTCTTCATCGACCGCTGCCCCGAAGGCTTCAACGCCATCGACGTCGCCGACTCGGTCGTCGACGCCTGCTCCGACGAACTCGACGACCTCTACCACGCCCGAGCCCAGCGCGACGCCCTCGCCGAGCGGGCCGAGACCCTGCGCGTGCGCCTCTGGCGCATCGAGCAGACCCTCCAGCGCATCGACGCCGGCAACGACCCGGCCGGCCTCGTCGGCGACCTTGCACCGCACCTCGACGGACCCATCCACCCCAGCCACATCGCCGCCTACCGCGCGGCCCAGGAGGCCTGAGCATGAAGCTGACCATCGTCGTCCAGAACCTGCAACGCGGAGGCCTTCGCGCCAGCGACGGCTCCCCCGACGACCGCTGGCCGCTGCTCGCCGAGCGGATCGCCAAAGCCGACCCCGACCTGGTGCTGCTCCAGGAAGCCGAAGGCTGGGCGGACGCCGGCCACCGCCAGCTCGTGCGCGCCGAGCAGGACCTCGGCCTGGACGTGCTCCTCGCCCCCGCCCGCAGCGGCCGCGGCACCGCACTGCTCTACCGCCGCGAGACCCTGGGCCGCCGCACCAGCTGGACCACGGACTACACCGCCGACGAAACCCACCACGGCTTCGGCACCGCCGGCTTCACCATCCCCGGCCTGCCCGCCCCACTCGCCGTTACCAGCCTGCACCTCACCCCGTACAGCGCGGACCGGGCCGTCGCCGAAGCCGACTTCGCCGCCAGCCGCACCTACCGCCTCGGCCCCTACTGCATCCTCGGCGGCGACATCAACTACCCGCCCGGCGCCGGCCCCGACCCCGCCTGGCACCGCATGCGCCCCTACAACCGCGGCTCCCGCACCCTGCTCACCGACCCGGCCCTCGACCAGCAACCCGCCCCCGACCGGCGCGTCGCCTGGAAACTCGCCGCCAACGGCCTGGTCGACGCCGCCTGGCACCTCCACCAGCAGACCGGCGACGACGACCTGCTGCGCCGCACCGGCAGCGACGACCGGATCGACCAGCTGTGGGTCTCCGCCCCGCTGGCCCCGGCCATCGACTCCTACACCCTGCTCGACGACCCGAGCGGCGCGAGCGACCACCACGGCCTGGCCGTCGTCCTCGACACCGCCCGCATCGACACCACCCGTCCCTGGACGTACCGGTGACCGCCCACAGCTCCGGGTAGCGATGCTGCCCACCACCGCGCCCGCCGTCCCCGTGTCAGCCAGGCGGGGACGGCGGGCGCCGCCGGCCGAGGCGCTGACCGCTTCGCACGACCCCGACCTGCCGACCACCCATGACCGTCCGACACGGGAGGCCACGATGCTCACCGCCCGCCATTTCCCGACCAGCCCGCTCGCCCTGCGCTTCACCGACCCCGACCGGCAGGCCAAGGTCCGCGACTTCGCCGTGGACCAGGCCATGGCCGCCACCGCCGCCGCGGCCCGGATCACCCACCTCTGGGCGCAGGCCGGCACCCCGCAGCAGCGCGTCGCCGCCCTCCACCAGGTCCACGCCGAATTGATCGGCTGGCGCTACCGGCTGGCGCTGGCAGCCGCCGGGCGTCTCGGCCAGGGCATCGCGTACGACCCGCAGCGCTTCTGGACCCCGATCACCGAGGGCGCCACCAACTTCGACCGGCTCGGCACCGTGGGCCGCCTCCGCGACGGCTCCCAGTGGGACGCGTCCACCCGCACCTACACGGGAGGCGTGTCCACCCCGGCCTACGAGGCAATGGCCGGGTACGGCCGGGCCGCCCGGGCGCGGTTCGCCGCCGAAGCCCCCGACAGCGACGAGCTGCGGAACTGGGTCTCCCTGCCCGACGGCACCCGGCTGGCGGGCAACCGCATCGTCCGGGGGGCCGCCGCCCGCGCCGTCGCCGAGCAGCTGGCGGCCCGCGTCAAGGCGCGCGGCCTGGACGCCTCCCGGATGGAGACCGGCGGCGACCCCATCTACACCGCCACCCCGGACCCCGAGCACAGCACGGTGCTGCACCGCTGGGCGCTGACCCTCCTGGCCGGCCCCGACCCGTCGGTCCAGGACTACCTGCTCGCCCGCTACCTGATGTTCCAGGCCCCGCAGACCAAGAAAGGCTCCGACGCGGTGAGCAGGACGTTCATCGTCGCCGCCGGCGCGGTCCTCTTCGGCGACCAGGCACCCGCCCTGCCCGAGGACATCGACCTGCGCTGCTACGTCCTCGGCCAAGCCACCGCCTGCCGTCCGTAAGACCTCCAAGCATCCACCCCCCTCGCGCTGAGAGGCCCGCACCCGTATGAACCTCACCCTCGACCCCGGCACCCTCACCGTCCTGGTCGGCCTCAGCGGCGCCGGCAAGTCCACCTACGCCGCCCGCTGGCCCGCCTCCTGGACCCTCAACCTCGACTCCTACCGCGAGATGGCAACGGACGACGCCGCCGACCAGAGCGCCACACCCGTTGCGCTCCAGATCCAGGACCTGTTCCTGGACGCCCGGCTCTCCCGCAGGCTGACGACGATCATCGACTCGACCACGCTCCTGCCCCACGCCCGAGCCCACCTCCTCGCCCGCGCCCGCTACTGGCAGCGACCCTGCGTCGCCGTGCTGGTCGACACCCCCCTCGACCAGTGCCGCCGCCAGAACGCCGCCCGGGCCCGCGTCGTGCCGGACCACGTCCTCACCGACCAGCACAGCCAGCTGCCGACCGTCGAACGCCTTCTCGGTGAAGGCTTCCACGCCGTCCACCGCGTCAGCGCCGACTCCCCCGCCCCGGCCGCCTGACCACCCGCAGACCCCCGTACCGACCACTCCATCAGGAAGGCCCGACCGATGCCCTACTCCCCCGAACCCGGAGACGCCCTGCACCTGGCGAAGATCTCCACCGCCGACGAAGTCCTGGTCGTCACCGACGATCAGCTCTACCTCGGCGAGTCGACCCGCCGCGAGATCCTCTTCGCCGAAGCCCTCGAAGTCCCGGTCTGTTACTGGCTGGCCGGGCGCGGCCGGATCGGCGAGAGCCACCTGCAACCCACCCCGGTGCGCGAGCGGGCGGGCAGGCAGTGGACGGCCGCGTTCGGCCGGCTCACCAGCGCGGCCCCGACCGGCCCGGTGCGCGAGGACCTGCTCGCACTCGCCGCCGCAGACCTGGCCGTCGCGAAGCACGGCCTCAGCGCCTCGCTGGTCGACCTCCGCCGCGCCGCCCGGGCGGCATTCGGCATCGAGGTCCCGTACGACCGTGCGCAGGCCGCGCTCGACACCCGCACCGAGGGCACCTCGGCCATCGGCTTCCTCCTCGGCCAGGCGTAGCCCGCCATCACCGCTCACCGGCCGCGCGGGCTTCGCGTACCCCGGCCGCCGCTCCGGACGGCAGCGCCAGCTCGCGGTCGACGTCCTCCCTGGTCTGGAGGACCCGGCGGTGAGCCACTCCGGGCGCTGACATCGCAACCACGACCCGCACCCAGCACTGACACCCCGGCACAACGGCCCGGCCGCCGAGGCCGAGAGAGAAGGACAGCCACCATGGCCACCCAGACCGCCCCCGTGCACGAGCCGTTCGCCCGACCCGAGCGCACCTTCCTCCAGGCCAGCGCCCTGCCCGACGCCTCCGACTGGGAGCTGGCCCGCATCGCACTCGACCGGCGTGGCTCCGCCGCCTACCACGACGACCCCCGGGCCGAAGAGGCCCGCAGGGTCGGCGAGGAGCTCACCGCCGAGGAAGCCACCCGGGTCGACGCCTTCCTCGCGGCGGGCGTGCAGAACGTCCACCGCCTGGACGCCATCGCCGCCGCCCCGGACCTCACCGACAACGACCGCCCCTGGCTGATCGACCAGCTCCGGCTCGCCTGGCAGCGCCTGGACGCCGTCCGGGACGCCATCGACGACTCCGGCAGCCTCATGCACACCACCTACGCCGCGAGCTCCGTCGACTACGTCCGCTGGTCCCGCAGGCCGCAGGCGTTCTCGCCCCTGAACCGGCCGCGGCGCGCTTGCCCGACCACCGCCAGCTGACCAGAGGCACCCCCACCGCGAGGAGAGGAGACCGATGAACACCACCCTGACCGTGGAGGAGCAGCTGGCGCTCGCCGTCGAGTTCCGCGTGCCGATTCCCCAGGGCCCGGTCGGCGGGTACGGCGAGGTCGTCGTGCGCCGCGACGAGACCGGCACCGGATGGGCCGTGACCGACGGCGCCCTGGTCGGCCTGCGCGCCTGGACCGAGGGCGAGGGCTGGCGGTTGGTGCGGGACATCGGCCGCGCCGCCGCCTACCCGCACACCCGCGAGCAGGCGCTGACCCTGGCTCGCCGGGTCGCCGAGATCGAGGCCGCCAACTACTAGGCGCTGCTCACGGTCGCCGCCGACCCGCTCGCCCACGCCCGGGCCCGCGCCCGGCAGTACACGATCACCTGCCGGCACTGCCACACGTCGGATGCCGAGGAGTACGGCGAGCCGATCCGCAACACCGACGACTTCGCCGA
Source organism: Kitasatospora sp. NPDC054795 (assembly GCF_053611565.1). Lineage (NCBI taxonomy): Bacteria > Bacillati > Actinomycetota > Actinomycetes > Kitasatosporales > Streptomycetaceae > Kitasatospora > Kitasatospora sp. NPDC054795. The sequence goes on along the minus strand of NZ_JBSHAP010000040.1, from coordinate 33,913 downwards.
CTGTGCCCGCTGCAACGCCTGCGGTCTGGAGTGGGCCCTCGACCCCGGGGCCGACGCCTCCTGCGCCACCTGCGGCGGCAGCGGCATCCCCGGCGCCGGATCCAGCCGTCGGCGCACCGTCGACGGCTGGGAGCCCGCTCCGACGTGCGGGTGCCACGAGCAGTACGAGGAATCCGGGCACTGACGCTGCCCACCACCACGCCCCGCCACCCGGCCAGCCAGGCCGTGAAAGCGGGGCGCCGTGGCGGCGGCGCGGCCGCCCGGCCGACACCCTGCTCTTTCCCCCACGGAGGAACCCGTGACCGACACCCTGCGTACCCGACTGGCCCGCACCGCCCTCGACACCGCCGACAACGTCGCCGCCGTCACCGCCGGTGCCGCCGCAGGCCTCACCACCTACCGCACCCTCGCCAGCCGCCAACCCGAGACCCGCATTACCCTCGCCCTCGCCGCTGGCGCCCTCGCCGCCGCCGTCACCGACCAGCACGCCTACAAGGCCCTGGCCCCGCTGCGCCGCCGCCTCGGCATCGAGCGCGCCTTCGGCCGGATCCCTGGGAGCGGTCTGGCTCCGTCGCTGGAGCAGCTCACCGCCGAGGTCGCCGTCGACGCCGCCCACCGCGCCGCCGCCGCAGCACACACCCTCGACCACAGCTCCGGCAGCCTCACCTGGCCCACCAACTGGGTCGGTGCGAGCGACGGCACCGCGACGTGCGCGCTTCCCGGCGGCGCGCACCTGCTGTGCGTCCCGTCCCCCGCCGACCAGCACGGCTACCGCGCCCGTACCTACCTCCTCGTGCGGAACGAGAAGAAGCCGATCGAGATCCGCAGCATCAGCGAACTGGCCGCGCTTCTGGACGGCCCCACCGACGCGGCGCAGCCCACGGACAGCGAGAGCGAGGCGGAGTACGGCGACCCGTGGGCCGCCCTCGGCCGGGACCTCGCCATCGCCGAACTCTGCCCCACTGTGGCTGCCGCCGACGGCGAGGACCAGGCCGACGAGGACGACAACCGCGACCAGGAGGCCGAGGCCCACGACGCCGGCCTGCTGTAGCCGATCGCTCCCAACAGCGGGCTGGCTCTCTCCCCCGAGGACCGGCCTGACACCCATCCCTGCCTGAACACCCGCCACCAACCCGGCCCCGGTCCGCAACTCAGTGGACCGGGGCCGGGTTGTCGAAGGAGGATCACGTGCACCGGATCATCACTCCCCGCCCCGACAGCCCGAGCAGCCAGGCCGTCGGTGTGGACTTCGACGAGACCCTGATGTTGGTCGACAGCCGCGGGTGGATGGACGGCCAGGTATACGGCGAGCCGATCCCCGGCGCCATCGAGGCCCTGCGTCTGCTCGCCGCCCATCGTGCAGTCTTCGTCTACACCGCCCGCCACCGCCGATTCCACGAAGCCGTCGCCGACTGGGTGACCCGGTACAGCGGCCTGGCGACCCGGGTCAACGACGACCTTGACCGGGCCTACTGGACCGAGCGAGGCACCATCCTGGTGACCAACCTCAAGCTCGGTGCAGCTGCGTACGTGTGCGACAAGGCCATCCACTTCAACGGCGACTGGACCACCACCCTCACCATCGTCACACGCGCGATCGGCCTGACCCCGGCCGCCGTCTGACAGCAGTACTCGAAAGGGCCCGGTCCTGGCGCGAGTTGCCAGGACCGGGCCCTTTCGTGTTTTGGGTCTTTACGCCGTAAAGGAGTCCTTGGTCAGCCCCATGCCGGCGGCGATCTCCCGGTACTGCAGCGAGGGCTCACTCCTGGGCGCGTAGATCGGAACAGGCGTCTGCGCCGAGTAGGCCTCCGGCACCTTGATGCTGCGCCGGACGGACGGGGTCAGGACCAGCTGCCCGTACGCCTCACGCAACTGTCCCTCCGCGTCGGTGTAGGCCTTGCCCTGGCTCTTGTCGGAGACGGATTCCCCTATCACGATCCAGTCGATGCCGAGCTGTACGCCGAGGGCGGCGAAGGCGCTGTTCATCTCAGTGAGGGTGGACTCCAGCTCGGTCAAGGCGCGGGCCTCCTTCTCCTGGCTCTTCACGCAGGCCATCACCTCTACGTCCTTCGAGGAGAGGAGGGCGCCCTTCGTGGTGAGTTTGAGGTCACCGGGGCAGTCGATGAAGGCCACATGGAAGCGGCCGAGGACGGCCGGGAGGAGCCGCTGCAGCCACAGCTCCCGCAGCATGGCACCGGAGAGCTTGTCGTCGAGTTCCTTCAAACGGCGGGAGCCGGGTACGAACCAGAGGTGCGGGATCACCGGGCCGCCCTCACCCCGGCGGGCCGGGATGATCGCTTCCTCGATGGTGGCGATGCCGTCGACGACATCCCAGAGAGTGGCGATGTTCTCGTCGGCGTCAGGGTCGTCAAGGCCGAGCAGATGGGCCAGGTCGCGTTGGCTGTCCGCCTCGATGGCCAGGACGTCCAGGCCTTCCTCGGCCGCGATGGCCGCAAGGGCAGCCACCGTGGTGGTCTTCACCGATCCACCGGACTCGTTGACGGCCACGATGATGCGGGTCACGTGGCCGACGTTGGCCGGCAGCTCGGGAAGGGTTTCGTTGCTCATCGTTCCGATCTCCGGTCTTTACGCCGTAAAGGTGTGATCGCCCAGCAGGGCGCGTTCGGCCTCAGTCGCCTCATACCCGGCGTGCGCAACCAGCCAGCCGACATACTCCCCTACCGCGGCCGCGCCGGCCAAAGCGGTCGCCAGCTCGCACCGGGCCAAGGCCAGAGCGAGTGCGGCCTGCCTCGGCCGCTCTTCCGCCACCACGGAGAAGGAGACCTCGCCTGCTGCGCCGGCAACTGCCGCGAGCCACTCGCCCGCAAGCGCCTCGGCCTTCTCAAGGTCGACCGCGATCCGCAGAGCCGCCAGGATCACAGCCGTGTCGTCGGTGGGCGTGCCGGTCAGAGCCTCCTGGCAAGCAGTCCGACGGGACGCGACACGAGGGTCGGCCGCCTGCTCTCCACCTTGGTGTGGAACGGGCGTCTGCTTGCCGCTAGCCGTGGCGCGGTCCTTCGACTTCTGGGCCGCCTGGGTCTTCTTGACGGCGGCCTGAGCCTTCAGCTCGTCCCGAGCGGACCGCTGCTCGGCATGGTCCCTGATCTTGCCGAGCTCCCGGGCTTCCTCGATCTTCAGCTCTCCGGTCCGGACCTCGTCCTGGAGCTCGGCGGAGAGGTTGCCGAGACGTCGACGCTGCGAGACCCAGCCCTCGGACTTGCCGAGCGCTGCGGCCACTGCCGCGTAGGTGCCGAGAAGTCCCTTCAGAGTCTCGATCGTCTCCAGCTCCTCCAGCGGCGTCAGGTCCTCACGCTGGATGTTCTCCGCCAGAGCGAGAACCAGAATTGCCGTGCGAGTGGTCGCCGTCGTGTTGACGACGATCGGCACCTCGGTCAACCCGGCGAGCGGTGCCGCCGCCAGCCGGCGGTTGCCGTTGACCACCACGAAGGAAGTCGGCGAGATGCTCTCGGCGTGCTCCGGGAAGGCCGTTGTGAACGTGGCGGCCGGGATCACGGTCAGAGCCTGTGCGACGCCGCTCTCCCGGAAGCTCTCGGCCAGCTCGTCCAGCTTTGTCAGTTCGCCGCGGGGATTTTCCGGATTGGGCACCAGCTCCCCCAGGTTCGCCGTCACCTTCGGGCCTGCGGTGCCCTGCTGTTGCAGGCGCAGGCGACGGCGCTCAGCGAGCGAGAGGTTGTTCTGCAGGCCTGCGCTGGTTTGGGACACGAGATCTCCGGAGGTGGTGGTGCGATTCAGAAGGGAGACTATCCGCCGTCGGTGCCGGTGCAGGGGAGTGCCCCAGGCTTTACGCCGTAAAGATGCCAGGCCCGGGCCGGGGTCGAGGCGGACCCGATTCCTTGCATGCGCACCCTGGCGAGTTTCCGCCTGCGGTGTGCGGATCCGCCCGCGCGGCCGCCGCGCGCCGTGCTCGCTCTACCAGCGCGGCCCTGGCCGACGACGTCCGACCCGCACGCCTGTCGGTCCGGCCGGCGTCGGCGGCCCAGTCGGGCAGGGGCCCGGCCGAACGCGGCCGTCCACTGCCTGCCCGCCCGCCCTTCGCGACGTTGCCGAGCACGTAGGTGCCGACCAGGGCCGCGCCGAGGATCACCACGGCCTTCTGCTGGCGAGGAGTCATCTTCTTCACCTCCTTCCGGTGTTGGTAACCGATCACGGTCTCACCAGGCACCGACAGCGGGGGGAGGACAGCCACCCTGGCATGCTTGTACGACTTACTAAAAAGGCGTGGACAGTGTCGATGGGGAGGCGTAGAGTCGCCTAGCGTTTCAAGTTAGGTGAATAGGCGTGGAGGTTGTGGGTGTGTTCGTGACGACCGGGCAGGCCGGGGCGGCGTTGGGGTGTTCGATCCCGACGGTGAAGAAGTTGCTGGCCACCGGCGTGGTGCCGGGCGTGCGCGAGGCGGGGCGGCAGGTGTTCCCGCTGGCCGCGCTCCAGCAGTTGCAGGCCCGGCCCGCCGCCGACCTGGCCGCGCTCGGCCCGGCCGAGGTGGCGGTGCTGCGCTCGGACGCCCCTGCGCGGGTCGAGGAGCCGGGCCGGGAGTGGATCGGCTTCGGCACCGGGCTGGACGAGGCGCAGCTGCTGGCCGCGCTGTCGGGCTGGTGGCGGTGCGACCCGGCCCGGGTCGCGGCTGGTGGAGTGCTGCCGGTGACGGTGGCCGGGTTCGTCGTCGCGGTGCTGACCGGCCTCACCGCGTGGGAGTCCGACGGCACTGTCGGCACCGCGGGGCGCTACCGCTTCCCGAAGGCCAGGCTGGCCGGCTACCTGACCGACCTCACCGCCCCCGCCAACGCCGCCGACCCGGCCGACCCGGAGGACGTCCGCCTGGCGGGCCTGCTGCTCGGCACCCGCCTGGCGTCGGTGTCCGGCGGCCCGATCGCCTACGCCACCACCCGCCCGACCGCCTCCGACCAGCTCGCCACCGAGGGGGAGTGACCCGCTGATGGACCGCAAGACGTACAACGCCGAGCTCACCGGTCTGCGCGAGCTGCGCACCGACATCACGGCCGCCGAGAAGCAGGTCGCGGCCGCGCAGAAGGAGCTGGACAGGCTCACCGCCCAGCGCTCGCGCCGCGTGGCCGGGCTCGCGGGGTACGAGGGCGCCCAGGCCGCAGCGGTCGCGAAGGCCTCCGGGCTGTCGGTCGGCGACGTCGTGCGGATCGCCCCGCTGCTGGACCCGACCCCGGCCGCCGTCCGCACCGCCAAGACCGACGACCAGCCCGCCACCGCGCCCGCCCCGGCCCCGGAGGCCGAGCCGGTCGACGAGCCCGCCGTCGCGGTCGCCCCGGCCCTGACCCGCCCGGCCCCCGTGCTTGAGCAGCCGGCCTCGGCCGCCCCGATGGCCGAGGCGCCGGCCGAGGTCGAGGACCAGGCCGTCGCCGAGCAGCCCGCCCCGGCCGTTGCTGCGCCGGTTGTCCCGGCGGTCTCGGTCGCTCCGGTCGCTGCCGCTGGTCCGCGTGAGCTGCCTACCCTCCCCGAGGGCCCGGCCGGGGCCCGGTTCGAGGCCGTCACCACGGGACTGGTCTCCAAGCGCCCGAACTTCGTCCAGCAGGCCCGCTCGACGGTGTTCCTGGACGCGGCGGCCGGGATGCTCGCGGTCCGCGACCAGGTCGTCCGGGTCGACCTCGGCGCCCGCACCCCCGGGGAGATCCTGGATGCCGTCCTGGCCACCGCGCCGGGCACGGAGCGGATCTACATCACCGCCGGCGCCCCCTGGCACGACGGCGCCGAGCGCTACTCCACGCTCAAGGACGCGGTCGCGGCCTGGCTGAACACCCCCAGCGAGCGGTGGAGCACCGCCGTCGGGTCGGGCCGGGACAAGCTGGCCGGGCACTTCGTTCACCAGCGTCAGCCGGTCGGCCGCTACGGACCCGCCGCCTCCCCGGACGGGCCGGTGACGGAGATCCGTTCCATGGGGGAGTGGTTCGACCCGGACGGCGCCGACGTCGTCACCTGCCGGGACGCGTTCCGGCTGCTGTGGCAGGCGCTGCGCCGGCACTGGGACGACGCCGTGCTCATGGGCTCGCCGTCGCAGACCGGCCGGGACCTGTGGTCGCGGACCATTCCGACGACGGGCAAGTGGGCGGGCGGCTACCCGGTGCTGTCGGAGGAGTTGCGGGGTCTGCTGCACGCGACCGGCGGCCAGGGCCGCACCGAGCTGATCCTGCCGCCACGCGTCCCGGAGCAGCTGCCCGCGCTGGTGGAGTACGACCGCACCTTCGCCTACGCCAAGCACCTGTGGAAGTCGCCGGTCGGTACCCCGCGCCGCATCACCGCCGCCGCGTTCGCCGCGATGTCGGAGGCGGAGCAGGTCAAGGCGCTGATGTCCTGCTCGCACTGGAACGTCCGCGTCACCGTCCCGGCTAACTGGCAGCACGTCGGGCTGCTGCCCGCCCCGGTGACCGGTGACCGGGCCTGGGTCTACCCGTCCGAGCCGGGGACGACGTTCACCACCTGGGCGGGCGGCGCGGAGGTGCACCTGGCGCTGTCGAACCACCTGATGCCGTGGAAGGTCGAGGTTCTCAGCGGCTTGCTCTTCGAGGACGGCAAGCCGCTGGACGAGTGGGGCAAGCGGTTGAAGGCCGCGTGGGCGGACCTGACCAACCTTTCCAAGCTGCACGGCGACGAGCGGCAGCGCACCGCCGCCTACCTCGCCTCCCGGGCGGTGCGGTCGGTGCTGCTGTTCGGCTTGGGCGGGTTCGCGCAGCGCCCGCGTCTGGTCTCCGGCACCACCCCGGTGGGTGAGGCGCTGCCCGGCGGGGTGGAGATCCTCGGCCAGGACGGCGAGGTGGTGACCTGGCAGAGGCAGGCCGGGTTCTCCCGCGACCCGTACGCCCACCCCGAGTGGGCGGCGTACGTGTGGTCGGGGGCGCGGGCGGCGCTGCTGGACATGAAGTACCGCCAGGGCAAGGAAGTCATCGGCCACGCCGGCGCCCTCCACGCCAAGCCCGGCACGGTCGTGTACTTCGGCACCGACGGCATCGCGCTGACCGAGCGCCAGCCCTGGCCCTACCGGGGCGAGGTGGGCGACTACCTCCTCAAGGGCCACCTCACCGGCCCCATCCAGCACCCGACCAGCCAGGAGCAGTACCTCAAGCTGCGCGGCCTGGGCCGCGCCGAACTCGCCGCGAAGGGAACTGACCAGTGAGCCCGGCCGACCCGAACAACCCGAACGAGGCCGCCCGCCTGACCCAGGAGTTGCTGGACCAGGGCTACACCAAGCGCCAGGTCGCCAAGATGCTCGGCCGCGACGCGAGCCTGGTGTCCCAGTTCTTCACCAAGGGCAAGGGCAAGGCGTTCGTCGGCGCGCTGCGCCAGGTGGTCCGGGCGGTGCGCGGCGGCGAGCGCGACACCGAGGCGTTGTCCGGCATCGCGGAGGCGAACACCACCCGTCGCCGTACCAAGACCGGGCAGAAGGCCCGGGTGCGGGGCAAGGACACCGTCGGTGAGGCGGGCGGGTCGATGGCCGGCCGGGCCGGGAAACAGGCCATCAAGTCCGGCGCGAGCCACCTCGCCCCGGTGGTGCACGAGACCGGCCAGGCCGGCGGCCGTCTCGCTTTCACGGTCCGGATGAAGGCCGACCAGTACGTCTACTCGGCCGGGTCGGAGAAGGACTCCGGCGGCATCCGGCGCGGCTTCATCCCCCGTGCGGACGGCACCGAGGAGCGCACCTACGGCTCCTCCTCCACCGGCGGGTTCGACGCCGCCGAGTGGTCCCAGCGGGTCGCGGACCACCACGGCGATGTGACCGAGGCGATGCGGGAGTGGCTGGTTGAGACCGGCCGCGCGGTCGAGGACGCCGACATCGCCTACCTCGAGGTCCGCGGTTGGATCCCCGAGGACCAGCAATAGGTCCGGTCGGCCTCTCCCCATCCATGACCTGGCCCCGGGGAGAGGCCGATTGCCCGACCCTCCCACAGCACCGCCCGCGCCGCCCCGCTGCCTCAGTATCCGAAGGAGAAGCACCGCCGTGGAGACCACCACCGCCACCGAGGCCGACGCGCCGGCCGCGTTCCGCGCCGCAGCCGCTCAGCCGCTTCCGGCGCAGCCGTCCGGAACCGCCACCGTGAACCCGTTGCCGTTGCACTGGTTCCAGAAGGACGCGGTGGCGGCCGCAGTACGCGAGGTGAAGGACGGTGGCCGCGCCACCGTCGTGGCCGCGACCGGCTCCGGCAAGACGCTCATCGCGGCCGGCTGCGCGCGGCGCCTGGCAGCGAAGGGCCGGGTGCTGGTGCTGGTGCCGACGATCGAGCTGCTGGAGCAGACCGCCGAGGCATGGTCGCTGCGGGGCGGGCGCCGCGGGCTGGCCGTGGCGGCGTGCTCGCGCGAGGAGGCGCTGGAGAGCGCGGAAGCTGGCGGCCGGATCCACGCCGAGGTGACCACGCAGGCGGCCCGGCTCACCGACCTGGTCAACGGCGCCCCCGACAACCAGCCGGTCACCGTGTACGCCACGTACGCCTCGCTGGAGCGCATCGTCCAGGCCCACCAGCTGCACCGCTTCCCGGCCTGGGACCTGGTGGTCATCGACGAGGCCCACCGCACCGCCGGCGCCGAAGGGAAGGCGTGGGCCGCGATCCACAATGACGCCCAGGTCCCGGCGAAGCGCCGGCTGTACTTCACCGCGACCCCGCGGATCGCCGACGACCGGCGCGCGAAGGACGGCCTGGCCGACCTCACCGACGCCGACGGCCAGGCGCTGCCCGCGCTCTGCTCCATGGACTCGGAGGAGATCTACGGCAAGACCTGCTTCACCTGGACCCTCGGACAGGGGATCGAGCACGGCTACCTTGCCGACTACCGCGTGCTCGTGCCGGTGGTGACGGACGAGGACCTGCGCGAGCTGCTCAACCTCCCGGCCGTCGCCGACCTGCGCTCCCAGCGCTCCAACGAGGAGCTGCTGCGCCTGGCCCTGCAGATCGCGGTGCTGCGCGCGGTCGCCGACCTCGGCCTGCGCCGCGTCATCACGTTCCACTCCCGGGTGTCGGCGGCGCGCGAGTTCGCCGGCAGCCTGCTGGAGGCCTCGGAGCTGCTGGAGGACGCGGAGCGCCCGGAGCGGATCTGGGCGAAGGCCGTGGCCGGCATCGACCGGCTCAAGGACCGCCGGGCTGCGTTCGCGGACTTCAAGGCCCACACCGGCGAGGACGGCGAGGAGTGCGGCATCCTCTGCAACAGCCGACTCCTGACGGAAGGCATCGACGTCGCCGCCGTGGACGCCATCTGCTTCGCGGACCCGAAGTCGAGCGTCATCGACATCGTCCAGGCTGTCGGCCGTGCGCTGCGCCAGTCCTACCGCGAGGGCAAGGTCTCCTGGGTCATCATCCCGGTCTACCTGCCGACGCCGGAGGTCGGCGACGACACCGCCACCGCGCACCCGGCCGAGGTCCACGATGCTGGCGAGGCCGTGAAGGCCGAGGCCGACGCCGAGATCGAGGCCAGCTCGTTCCGCACCATCTGGCGGGTCCTGCGCGCCCTCGCTGCGCACGACGCCCGGGTGGTCGGCCGGATCACCGAGCTGCGCGGTGCGCGGTCCCAGGGCACCGCGCACACTACTGCGGCCAAGCCGGCCGAGGGCGAGGCCACCGAGGCCGGTGAGGGCGAGCAGCAGCCGGTCCCGGTGGGGTCGCCGATCGAGTGGCTGCGGATCAACGCGAAGCAGCACGCGGCGAAGATCCTCCAGACCGTGAAGCTGCGGGCGTTCAACCCGCGCGCGGTCGAGTGGCAGCGGATGCACGCCGTCGCAGCCAGGTTCCACATCGAGCACGGACACCTCGACCCCACCGACAAGACGAAGCACGCCGAGCTGATCTCCTGGCTCACCCGCCAGCGCCACCTCAACGGCCAGCACCTGCTCGACGCCGCCCGGGTCAGCGAGCTGGACGCGCTCGGCATGATCTGGTCGAAGAACGCCAACGCCTGGGAACGCGGCTACGCCTACGCCGTCGCCTTCCACCGCCAGCACGGCCACCTGGCCATCCCTGCCACGGCGAAGCTGGACGACTACGCGGTGGGCGCGTGGATGCGCCGCCAGCGCAAGGCCGACAACCTCACCGGCGACCAGGTGGCCAAGCTGGACGCGTTGGACGAGCTGTGGCGCCTGGAGCCGGACTGGAACAGGTCGTACCGGCGCCTGCTCGCCTACCTCGCCGCCGGCGGAACCCTGGACGGCCCGGCGAACCGCACCGGCGGCGAGGCGGACCCGACTTTCCGCCCCGGCACGTGGCTGCGCAAGCAGGCGGGGGCCCGCACCGAGGGCAAGCTGACCGACCACCAGGCCGCGCTCCTGGACGCGCTCACCCGGCACGCCGAGACCGTCGCGGGCTGACCCGCCCTGACCAACGCCCGCCGTCCCGGCCCACCTTGGGCCGGGACGGCCCGCTCCCCGGAAGGAGACGAGTGACCACCACCCAGCAGCCGAAGGTGTCCTGGTACGCGCAGTACGTCTGCCACACCTGCGGCGACGGCGGCGACGCGCTGTTCGACGACGGCACCATCGTGGACGCCGACCACGACTGCGACCACGGCGAAGCCGAGATCGCGTGGGAAGGCCGGGCGGAGTGCACGTGCGGCTGGTCCCTGGAGACCGACTTCGCCGACGGCGACTACGTCGAGGCCGACCACGACTGCCACACCGACCAGTAGCACCACCGCCATCGGGGCGGCCCGCGTACCGGGCCGCCCCGCCCCGACTTCGCGAAGGAGGACCCGGATGCGCGGCGCTGGCTACAACCTGCTGACCCAGCTCCTGGTGGCCGCTGGCCACAGCCCCGAGGCCGCTGCGGTGGCCATCGCCCGGGCCGAGTTCGACGTCCTGGACTGGGCGCAGAGCAACGTCACCAGCACCGGCTGGCGGTGCCCGGACGGCCGGACGCCCGAGTACGACCAGGGCTGGCTGGATGGCACCGGCGCGGCGAGCGCCCGCCTGGCCGAGTACGCCGAGCGAGCCCGCATCCAGGCCAGCGGTAGCGGCCTCGCGGTGCCGCCGGGACCGACGCCGCCCGAACCCGAGCCCGCCACGGCGGCTCCGACCGAGCCGGCCGACGTGCTGGAGACGGCACTGAAGCTGTTCCACGGCCTGGCCGGCCCGCAGCCGCATGACGCCGAGCGGACCGACGCCGTCCTCGACGCGCTCACCCCCCTCATCACCGGCCCTGGCTACACCGACACCCTGGCCGCGTTCGTCCGGGCCCGGGATCGGGAACTGCGCGAGCTGCAACGCGACTTCGGGCACGGCACCACCGACGACCGCGACCCGGACGGCTGGCCCGGCCCCCGCTACGTCCTGGTCCGCCAGCCCGAGGGCCTGGTCCTCGCCGAAGTGCTCACCCGCCGGCCTCTGGCCCTCGCCCAGGCATGGAACGGCGTCCTGCCCGATGTCCTCCTCGACGACATGGCAGAGGCCTGGCCTTTCCGCAGCTGACCACCCACCATCCGCACCGCACCCAGGCCCCGACCCGCCGGAGGGCACCCGAGATGACCGACACCACCACCCCGACCACCACGAGGCCCGCCCCTGCGCCGACAGCGGCCCGGCCGGGTGCCCAGCGCTCCCCGGCCTCCACCGGCACGAGCGCACCCAGTTCCCCGCGGGTGCTGGTGCTGGATCCCGGAGCCCTGGCCGACCCGGTCGAGCGGGAGCAGGCGTTCGTGCAGCTGCTTCGCTACCAGGCCCAGGTCCTCACCAGCCACGTGCGTCTGGTGGAAGGGGACAGGGTCGAGCTGCTGGAGCCGGTGCGCGCGTCGTGGATCGACGAGGACCTGGCCGACGAGGAGTACTGGGAGGAAGACGCCCGCGTCCGCGTCAACGTCCCGGCCGGCACCCTCGGCGTCATCACCCGAGTCCGCCGCTACCCGACCCCGTTCCCGTACGTCGTCGCCTTCGACCGCGGCCCCGAGTGCGGCGTACGCAACCACCAGATCACCCGCTGCGCCGACCAGTCGCTCACCCCCGCCCCGCCGCCGGTCCCGGCCCCGGAACCGTGGTGGCGCTGACCGCCCGCCAGGCCGCCACCACCCGGTGGCGGCCGCCGTTGAACCGCACAGCCGAGAAAAGGGGAGGCACCAACATGCCGGAAGCCGTGAAGCCGCTCCCGTCCTACACCTGGTGGGGCGCCGTCCCTGCTTACCTGCGCACCACGACCCAGCTCGCCGCGCTGGATCTGCCGCGTCAGCCCGCCGGCCCGGTCCGCGCCACCATCGAGGCCCGCAACCCCGGCACCGGGCGGAAGGACGACTTCGACCTGTACGACGTGCGCGAGTCCGAGCCCACCGCGGCCACCGCCGCGCAGCTCGTCGCGGCCGCCGCCCGCCGCACCACCAACACCCGCACCTGCGAGGACTGCGGCGCCCGGCCCGAAACCCCCTGCACCCCCGCAGCCGACGGCCGGGCGCTGTGCATCACCTGCGCCCACATCACCCGCCTGCGCACTCGCCAGGCCGAGGCCGCCACCGCCGGTCGGGAAGCCGCCGCCACGGCCGCCCGTCTCCTGGCTGACGAGCACCTGGTGGTCTTGGCCGTCACCTACACCCCGGGCGAGCCCACCGCGGCCGGAACGCCGCGCCCGCCGGCCGCCGCCCGCCTCACCGCCCTCGACCGCACCGGCGCCACCCTCTACGACCGCACCCTGCGCCTGACCGGCCCCCGCACCCCCGGCGCCCCCGTCGGCGCCCTCGACCCAGGCCCGGCCACCGCCGACCTCGCCACCCTGCTCGCCGACCGCACTGTGGTGATCTGGACCCCGGGTGATCTCGACGCCCTGTACGACGCCCTGCGCCGTCTCAAGCTCCCCACCGACCTGCTGCCCGTCGGCCGCGTGAACACCGCACGCCACGCGGCCATCGCCTGGCGTGCCGACCTCGACCCCGCCACCGGTGAACACCGCACCCCGACCCCGCCCGGCACCGCCGACCGCCTCCACCTCCTCCTGCGCCGCATGGCCGCCACCGCCCAGGACGAGCCGGCCTGCGGCTGACCGACCACCAGGCCGCCGCCGGGCCGACACCACCCGGCGGCGGCCGCCGTTGAACCACACAGCCCGCCGTCCCGGCCACCAGGAGACCCGCGTTGACCGACCCCGCCCGCCCCGACCTCGCCGCCCCCGTGCGGCTGGAGCTCTTCCCCCAGCGCAGCAGGCCCCTGCCCGACCGCCAGACCGGCCTGGGCCGGGCGGTCCTCGTCTCCCCGCCGGTGGACGGCGGGATCTGGCTGCGCTGGACCGACCGTGACGACATCCGCACCCTGCACCACGGTGCCGGCCTCGCCCGCGGCTGGGTGGAGAAGGGCGCCGGCGGCCTGGACGGCTGGGCGGCCCTGATCGACGGCCGACTCGTCGTCACCATCGACCAGCTCGGCCGGCCGGAGCCCGTCCTGCACACCGAGCCACGGCAGGCCCAGGAGACGCTGCTGGCCGCTCTCACCCAGCACCCCGCCGAAGCCGGCCAGGACGACCAAGACGATGACGGGGACGGGGAACGCGGAAGGACCGGTGGCCGGGAGTACGACCTGCTCGACGCGGTCCCCACCCGTATCCGGCGCCGGGCAGCCGGGATGACCGTGCCCGAGATCGACCGGGCCCTGGCCGCCGCCCAGGACGACCTGCGGATCGCCGACCGGTACGCCGACGCCGGTGACGAGACCGCCGCGTTCCGGGCCACGGTGGCCGTCCAGGAGTGGCAGCGCGTACGCGGCGAGGCCGCCACCACCCTGCCCAAGGTCTACGACCCGGACCACGACCTCTCGCTCCTGCGGGCCCTGTACGCCGAGCAGCACCGCCAGGACATCGCCGACCGCGCGGCCGAGGCCGGCTACCACGCCCGCCGCAGCGCCGACCTCGCCCGCCGGGACCTGGCCGGCCCCGCCGCCCAGCCCCTCTACACCGCCCTGGAACGCGCCGGTCTCCACTTCCTCACCGACGACGACCACCAGGCCGTCCACGACCTCACCCGCCACCTCGACCCCGCCGCACTGCACCAGGTCATGACCTGGCTGGAGCGCACCCGCACCGGAGCCCTCGCCCTGCGCGGCACCGAACAGGCCCCGCCCGCCCGGCCCGTCGCACGGCGCAGCCGGTTCTGACGGACCGCAAAGGTGTTGACCTGGCAGTTCGGCGGGCGTTGGATAAGCGCTTCGGGCCGGGCCCCACATCCGGCCCGCAGCGCAGGAAGGAACCGATGCCCTGTGACTGACCCCCACGCCGAGCAGCCGAACACCCGCCGCCGCCTCGACTGCGAGGACTGCCAGGCCGGGCCGGACAGCGACAACATCCTCATCACCTCGATCGGCCGCGACATGACCGTAACCGAGATCTGGCACACCGACCAGTGCCCCGCCTACACGGTCGAGCGGATCCTGATGGAGGCCAGCGCCGAGAAGGTCCGGAAACAGGACGCCTGGGCCAAGGTCGCCTTCCCCGCCGCCCACCAGCGACTCCGGGCCGCCGCAGCCACCGTTGCGGCCGACGACCCCGCGGCGCCGTTCATCGCGGCGCTCACCGAACTGGTCCAGGCCCAGGCCGACGACACCGGCCGCTTCGTCACCGTGCCCATGTGGACCGAGATCCTGGAGCGGCACTTCCCGCCCAAGGACCCGACCTAGAACGCAAGGGCGGCCCGCCCGGTCGGGTGAAGACGTCCCCGGCCGGGCGACACACCTGCTCCGTTCGTCCTACAACCTGTCACAGGACGTCCCTAACGTCCCCGGTATGACGAAGCACCTGCGCACCACCGCGCCGACCACGCCCACCTCCACGCCGCTCCCCGCCGCTGGTCAGGCCCGCAGCAGAGCCACCGTGGGGCGGTGGACGGCATGAGCCTGACCTCCGGCCTCAGCTGTCCCCGCACACCGCTGCGCCGCTTCCTGGACCGGGAGATGTCGGCGGGCCCCAAGCCGCTACGGGAGAACTTCCGCGCCCGGTACGCCGCCGAGCCCGTCCTGCTGCCGCCCGAGGGCGTGGGAACCGAAGCCGGTACTGTCGGGACCGCGATCGACCAGCGCCTGCGCCTGGCCCTCACCGCCGCCGCCCCCGTCGACCCGGCCACCCGCCTGGGCATCGACATCAGCCGGGGCATGGCCCGGGCCCTGGCCGGCGAGCGCATGGGCGCCGTCGGCGAGCAGCTCCTCCATCGCCTGGAGGAGACCGTCCACGCCCTGGACCTGGACAACCGGGACCTTCCGATGGACCGCTCCTGGGAAGAGGAACACGACCTCGCGCGCCTGCTGCTCGCTGCGGCCTGGTACCAGGTCGCCGCCCGCAACCCTTTCGGCTTCACCTACACCCCGCTGTTCCTGGCCGCCGTCGAAGCCCCCGAGGACTTCACCCTGCAGCGCCTCCTCGCCCTGCCCCACCGCGACCTGGCCGACGACGTCACCGCCCAGCTCCACCTCGCCGCCACCGGCCGCCTCCAGGCGCTGCGCGCCGGCACCGATCCCGCCGGCTGCAAGGGCGGCGTGATGTTCGCCAGCATCGACATCACCGCCGACGCCGACCTCCTGGTCGACGGCACGCTGATCGAGATCAAGAGCACCCGCCACC
The DNA here is from genome assembly GCF_053611565.1 of Kitasatospora sp. NPDC054795. Classification (NCBI taxonomy): domain Bacteria; kingdom Bacillati; phylum Actinomycetota; class Actinomycetes; order Kitasatosporales; family Streptomycetaceae; genus Kitasatospora; species Kitasatospora sp. NPDC054795. Next base: position 18,374 of record NZ_JBSHAP010000040.1, on the reverse strand, counting down.
CCCGCCGTTTTGAGAAGGCCACCGCCTGGCAGATCCTCGGCTACCTGCTCCTCGACGCCACCGACCACCACCGCATCGACACCGTCGGCCTCTACCTCACCCGCACCGCCACCCTCGCCACCTGGCCCGTCGAGGACTACCTCGCCCTCCTCGGCGCCCGCCGCCGCGACCTGCCCCAGCTGCGTGCCGCCTTCGCCGAACTGCTCATGAACTGCACCGCCGACCAGGAACCCTTCGAACCCGACGAGGAGCGCCGCGTCCAGCGCCTGCTGGAACGCCTGGCCACGCCCGTCCCGCCGGGTCACTGCCCGGTCTGCGCCCAGGCGGTGCCGCCGCCGGCGTCCGCCGGCCGTGCCCGCCGCTACTGCACCAGCTGGTGCGGCCGTAGGGCCCCGGGGCTGAGGCAACGGGGATGGCTTCCCGACCGGCTGCCGGACCTGGCCGTCGCCGCGTGACGTGCCCGTGTCCCACGCTGCCGCGGAAGGCTCGTGCGCAGCGTGGGACGCACAGCGGCGCGTCCCACCTCCCGAACCGCCCGTCCCTGCGCACCAAGAACGTTTCGGCTACGCGGGCCCGTCCGCGACGACCAGGTCGTCGACGTGCTGGAGCTGGCTGCGGGCGATGACCCGGTCCTCGCCGGCGAGCGTGGACCAGTACTCGTCGGCCCACACGGCGTGGGAGGCCTGCCGCTCGACCTCCTCCAACCTCGCCGACTCGGCCAGCTGCTCCTCGCTCAGGCCCTGCCGGGCGGCCTCCAGGTCACTGCTCCAGGGCCCGAGTGCGGCCAGATAGGCGTGGCGCTCGGCCCGCACGGCCACCAGCGTCCGCTGCGCCTGCACCAGGTGGTCGGGGTACTCGAAAGTCTTCTGCTGCTTTCCCACCGCGCAATCGTACGGGTGGTCTAACAGCCGCTCGGCTACGCCTCGCTGCCGCCTTCGAGGCCTTGCGGGGTGCGGTCGGCAGGCTGTGTCGTTGAGGCGGCGGTCGCTATGGCTTGTGGGTCGCCTTCTGCTCCTGCTCGCGTCGGCGTTCGGCTTCTGCGGCTGGGCGCTTTCCACCGCGCGGCGCACCCGCGGTCCGCGAAGGTGTCGTTCTCCATTCCGTCGCTGGTCGGCTTGCTGGAGCACTGGCGGACGGACCGGTCGCCGCGTTCATTTTCGGGGTTTCAGACAGGCCAGCGGCAGCAGCGGGGCCATTGCAATCGTGTACATGTCCGCCGATTTCGGACTAGAATGGCATGCTCATGAACATTTCGGGGTCGTTGTGATGCCAGCCTGCGTAAACGGTGGGCGGCGTCCTTGACGGGCTGCCAGTCGGAGTCCCGGGGTCGTGCTCGGTGCTGTCGACGAAGCCGATCAGGTCGCGGTGGCCGAAGTATCCGAAGTCCTGGATGGAGCCGACGGCGGCTGCTTCCGGTGAGCCGCGCCGAGGCCTGGGGCCTTCTCTCCTTCAGGAGGTGGCGGGCAGTCGCCGTTCCCGGACCACGAGCGCCCGGATGCCGTTCCTGTTCAGCGGCCGGGCCGGGCGGCAGTGGAACGGGTGGCCGTGGTCGCTGGTCTCGTCGACGGCGGTGACGACGGGCCCGTGAGGCGGTCCTCCGTCCGACTGACGGTCTCGGGGTGCTTCGCGGACAGCGCGGTAGCGGGCTGCCGGGGACGGCTCGGATGCGGGCCGTTGCGGCCCGGCGGCCGTCCTGGACGACATGAACCCCGGGCGCGGCGAGAGGGCGGCCGGTGTCCTCGACGGGCCGCCGGCCGGAGGCCAGGGGTGACCTGACCGCAGTGCGACTGCACCTCGCCGGCGCGCTCGTTCGCCAGCCCCTCGGCCGCGCCGGCCTGCGCCGTCCCGCCGACGAAGGTCATCCGGCAGTCCCGTGCAACCGCCCGCGCACTCGGACCCCAAGCTGTTCGAAACCGGCTCGGACGAGCCGTCACGACTTGAAGCCGTCGCGCACCCGGCGGGATGCGACACCGTCAGGATTCGACGCGAGGCGCCCGATTTCAGGGGGTGCGGACTTCTAAACATCGGAATGTGACGCTCCGCAACTCTTTACTTTCGAGCCGTGAACGATCCCGGTGTTCGAGCGGCATGATGCTGCCTGTCGACACGCTCCGGCCACCTATCGCCGACGGAGCGTCACAACACCCCCCTTCCCGCGCCTCAGTGAGGACCCCTGTACCCATGCACACCCCCATCCCCGCTCCCGCCCGATCCGCCAGCCGGCGCAGCCACCCCACCGCCGGCCCCACAGTCGGGACCGGCCGTCGCCCGCGGCCGCGCGCCGGCGTCCCGGACCCGGCCTGGGAGGCGTGATGAGCGAGCCGCCCTTCACCGACGCCACCGCCCCCGGCGCCCCACGCATCGACCTGCCCATAGCCTTCCAGGGCTTCCAGGAACTCCACGCCCAGCCCTACTTCGACTACGCCCTCACCGTCCTCGGCGACCCCGACCTCGCCCAACGCGTCGTCGACGACGTCTTCCTCGCCCTCGTCGACCGCTGGGACCGTGTCCTGACCCAGCCCAACCCCCACGCCTACGCCTGGGCAGCGCTGCGCCACACCGTCGAGGCACAGCGGGTCCGGGACGAAGAACACCGCCTCCTCGTGGAGCGGGTCGTCTTCTCCATCGTGGTGCACCGGGAAGCCGAGCCGCTGATCGCCGGCATCGACGCCGACGTCACCGACCTGGAGGTCGGCATCTCGGTGGCGGCCGCGGTCCTGGAACTGTCGGGCGCCAAGTTCGACGTCATCATCCTGCGCTACCTCAACAAGTTCAGCGTCGAACGCACCGCCCGGGCGATGGGCATCGACGAGAACACCGTCCGTTCGCTCACCTCGCAGGCCAAGGCCAAGATCGAAGCACGCCTCGCACCGCGCCGCCTGCTGCGCCCCGGCCCCGCCAAGCACGACCAGGAGTGATCTGGGTGACCCATGACATCGACCGCCTGCTGGGCGCCGCCGGCCCCGTTCCCGACGCCCGTCACCGCTACGACCTCGATGCCGGTCGTCGGTATATCGCCGACCGGCAGGCTGCCCGCCGGGCGGCCTCGGCCCCCGTCACGGCCCCGCCGTCCGGCGAGTGCACGCCCCGCCCCGCTGCTTCGGCCGGGGGCGCCGTTCCGCAGGAATCCCTGCTCGACGACGCCGGCCGGGACCTGAAGGCGCTGGCCAAGCTTGTGATCAACGAGCCGGACGCCTGCACCTGGCTGGACGGCCTCGTCACGAGGTGGGAGCCGCGAGGGGCCCTGGTCTTCGGCTGCCTGCTCGACCTCACGGGCCAGCCCTACGATGCCCAGTGGTGGTGGCAGTTCGCCGCCGGGGCCGGGAACCTCACCGCCGCCTACTGCCTCTACCTGCACCACATCCGTATGGGCGAGCTGCGCGACGCGGAGCACTGGTTCCACCAGGCGGCCCGCCTGGACGAAGACGCCCCGGCGCCCCTGCCACCCGCGATGCCGGACGTGCCCGGCTACCCGCACCTGGCGGCGCTCATGGCCCCGCCGATGCCCGACACCGCCGGACTGCCGAGCCCGGACCACGCCCTGCGCGAAGCCATCGACTCGCTGCCCGGGGCCAGCAACGAGATGTGCGGACCGTTCAGCCTGCCCACCGGTGACATCGCCCACCAGCTCCAGGAACTGGCCGCGCACTGACGCATCCAACCGTCCTGCCCGCACCCGACCAGGCTGCGGGCAGGACCACACCGCGCAGAAGGGTCCGGCGCCTGCCACCGCGCCGGCGGACCGGCCGCCCGCGCCGGCGTGCCCTGCTGTCTGGCGGGCTGGGCAGATCCGTTGTCCGAGCGTGCCCTCGCGAGGACCGAGGAGGGTTGAGCAGCATGAACAACCTGCCACGTGAGACGGATCGACAGAATCCCCTGGCCGCAAGGGCATTCGCGAGGGAATATGCCTGCAGAAATTCGCCTCGGTCCCATCTGCCCGTCTACACTCAGGCTGTCGCGCTCACCTGAACGCCGGCCCGCCGGTGTGCCGGCCGGAGCCGCCCACCCACCTTTCGAGATGGGCGGGGTGAAACCAGGCCACCTTCACGCCTGGGCACAGGAGGCACGACATGGCTCGGAAGCACGCGAGCGGCGGGGGCGAGCACACCGGCACCCCGTCCGGCCGGGACAAGCGCAGGCGCGCCCGACCCGCAGCGACCGAGGCCAGCAGCACGGACCGGAAGGTGAGGACCGCCAGCGTGGTGGGCCGCTACCTCCTGCTGCTCCTGCGGGTGATCGAGCTGTTCATCAGCTGACCCCGGGATGCAGCAGGCGCCTCAGCTGAGGGCTGAGGCGCCGGGTGTTGCTGGACCGCTGAAGGCCCTGACCTCGGTACGGACTGGTACTCCTGCCGAGGGAGGGGCCTTCCCCATGTCCGCTCAATCGCGGAACGGATGGCCACAGTCTACGTGCATCCGCCATTGCGAGCGCAATCGCATGAATCAAATGTTTTTAACGATTTCATTTATTGGATCCATCCGAGATTCGAACATGAACATCGATTCAATGTTGCCGAATCCACGGGCCGCCGCATCAAACCGAATCGAAACACTGCCGGATCAAAGCGAATCGATACGTCCGCGTCAAACAAAATCGAAACATCGCCGGATCAAACGAATTGAAACGTTGCCGGATCAAACCGAATCGAAGAATCGGCTGGCCGAGGCGAGCGCACCCGCCGTGAGCATCGGCCGCACACTCGGATGCCGACATTCCACGGTCGACGCGGTACCCCTTACGCCGGCAACAGCAGGTCAGGGGTGAGGTTGGTGCGGCGGCGGACGATCCGGGGCCGGTGGCGGTAGCGGCCGAACTCGGGGCGCTCCTGGTCGGTGACGATCTCCACGACGACCTCGGGCACGACCGGGAGGTAGGTGATCGGCGGGCTGCCGGGAAGCCCGCCGACGGTGCCGGGCAGCTCCGCCAACCGGTCGCCGGCCGGCCGCAGCAGCGGCACGAGCTCGCGCCGCAGCCCGGACGGAAGCGGCAGGCTCACCCCGACCGGGCGCAGCCGGCCCTCGGCGTCGGGCCGGGAGAGGACGGCGGCCTGCCGGCCGGGGTCGGCGGCCGCGGTGATGCCAGTGATCACGGCGTCGGTGGTGTGCTGGCGGCGCCACTTGGTCCAGCCGGAGCCGTACCGCGGAAGGTAGAGGCCCTCGACGGGCTTGGCGACGACGCCTTCGATGCCGCCGCCGAGCGCGCCGACCCAGGCCAGAGCCCCCTGCTCGTCGCCGGTCGCGGGGGTGGGCCGGATGCCGGCCGGGGCTTCGCCGAGCAGGCTGACCAGCTGCTCCCGGCGTTCGCGGTAGGGCAGGCGCCGAAGGTCGGTGCCGTTCGCGCCGGTGGCGAGGAGGTCGAAGGCCACGAAGACGACGCTGAACCCGGCACCGGGCCTCGGGCGCTTGCCCGCACGGCTCTGCAGGAGACCGAAGGAGACCCGGCCGTCGTCGGTGACGGCCAGGAGCTCGCCGTCGAGGACGGCGTCCGGCATCCGGCCGGCGCGGTGGGCCACGTCGGCCATCGCGCGGGTGAGATCGGTGCCGTGCCGGCTGAACACCCCGGGCGAGGGGCCGGTGCGCAGCACCGCTCGCCAGCCGTCCCACTTCGGTTCCAGGCTCAGACCGTCGCTGGACGGGAAGGCGGTGACTGGGCGGGCGAGAGCGACGTCGACCGGCAGTGCGAAGGGCAGCACCGGGGCCTACCCGCAGCCGTCGTCCGCGAGGACGCCCGCGTTGGCGCCGAGGCCGCAGGAGTGCGCCTCCGGAGCGGAATCGATCGCGCCCTGCCGCTCCTCGGCGACGGGGCGCCACCGGTCGAAGCCTCCAAGGGTGCCAGCGTCCCAGGTATCCCAAGGGGTGGCGCGCCCGTGAGTGTCGCCGTTCGTCGTCGCGGTCCCGGCCATCGCTCGCCTCCGCTCGGTACGTGCCTCCAATCCCACGGTAGGCCCGTACGAGGGGTGCTCGGAGCTGACGTTTGATCACTTGGACCCAGTATCGAACAATTGTTCCCATGACCGTCGATGTGCCGTTCTCCCGCCCCGCGCACCCCGCACCGGTGCCCGGTGACGCCGAGCGGGCACCCCGCGAACTGATGACACTGCCCGGCCACTCCCGGGACGTACGGCGCTGGCGCCTGGTCGAGATCCGCCAGGGCGGCCGCTGGCGTCAGGGCCTGCTCACCGTCTGGCGCCGCCCGCCGGGCAGCACGGTCTGGGTGGTCCACGTACGCTGGTCCGCCGACCCGGACGCCTGGGGCTGGTTCCTGTTCGACGAACACCGCATCCGCCCCCTGCCCGAACCCACCGGCCCTGCACCGGCCGGCGCACCCCACTACGGCCACTGGCACGACGCCGTCGTGGTCCCCCGCGAACTCACCGGCCCGCCCACCGACCCCGCCGACGAGTGCTGGCGCTTGGCCTGGCTGCACACCGGCGGGGCATGGCGCTCCGCGCTGGTCACCGCCCGGCGCAGGCCCGGCCCCGACCTGCCCTGGATCGCCCACGCCAGGTGGGGCGAGGACAAGGACACGGCCTGGGTGATAGCCGACGGCGCCGCCCTGCGGCCGGTGCCCCAGCCCGAGCAGGAGAGCACCGGCGTGGCCCCGGACCAGGCCGACGCGGCCCGCGGATCGGAAGGCGCCAGGTGACCGGGACCGCCCCGACCGCCACCCCGGAGGCCGGCCTCGCGGCGGAGCGCCGCCTGCGCCTGGCCAGCCTCCTGGAGGAGACCTCACCCGACGCCCGCGCGCACCACGACGCCGCCCGGACCCTGCCCGTCCTCGAACCCCTCGCCCCGCTCCTGCCCGCCGGCGGCCTCCCACGCGGCACCGCGGTGCAGGCCGACGACACCGCCCTGCTCCTCGCCCTCGCCACCGGCCCCCTCGCCGCCGACCCCACCTGCTGGGCCGCCGCCGTTGACCTGCCCGACCTCGGACTCGCCGCCGCCGCAGGCTACGGCCTGCCCCTGCAACGCCTCGTCGTCGCCGACCAGGTGGGCGAGCACCACTTCGGCGAAGTCGTCACCGCCCTCGCCGACGCCTGCACCGTCCTCCTGGTCCGCCCACCCCAACACCTCGCCCCCCGCACCACCGCCCGCCTGGAGGCCCACCTGCGCCGCACCGGCGCCGTCATGCTCTGCCACGGCCACCCCTGGCCCGGCGCGACGCTGCGCCTGGAGGCCACCGACCGACGGTGGTCCGGCCTGGGTGACGGCTGGGGACAGCTCAGCGGCCGCCGGGTGGAGGTCCGTTCCTCCGGCAGGGGTGCGGGGTACCGCCCGCGGACCGCCCGGTTGTGGCTGCCCGACGAGAACGGGGCCGTCGCCCCCGCAGCCACGGGCGCCGGCATCGGTGCGGAGCGGCCGGGGGCCGTCGCCGCGCTGGCGTAGCCGCAGGTGCGCGGCGGGCCTGTGCACCCGCACGCTGGGGCAAAGGCCGGCCCGCTGTCCGAACCCCCGAGCGGGCGCGGGCCGGCCTTTCCCTGACGGGCCGCGCGGTGTCATTGCCGGCTGGGATGCTGGGCGGCATGGACGACGAGGCGCTGCTGCGGGGCCGGGTCTACGGAGCCGACCACGACGACCCCGACCCCGGCCCGCGGACGGGGCACGTGTACCGAGAGCTCGTCGGCGGCCCGCTCGACGGTCTTCTCCTGGACGTCACCGGCTGGGACGAGGCGCAGCTCGCTGACGGTGCCGCGCTAGCCACCGAGATCGGTCGGTACGGCGCGGGCGGGCGCGCCCACTACGAGCCCCGACCCGGAGATCCGTCCCGCTGGGACTGGGCGGGCGACACGCCCTGACGCCGACCCCGTTTTGAGGAGGTCGGCCCGCCCGAACGACAGAGGCGGGCCGACCGACCCGGTCGACGGCTACGCGCAGGTGTCGAGCATCTCGACCAGCGCCGCCTTCTCGGACTCGGTGACGTTCAGGTCGTAGGCGTGCTTCACGGACGTCCAGGCGCGGGAGTAGGTGCACCAGAAGTCGTGGGCCGGCGGGCGCCAGGCCTCGGGGCCCTTGTCGGCCTTCGCGCGGTTGGACGCGGCGGACACGGCGACCAGCTGCGAGCGCTGCGTGTCGTTCGCGAACTGCTCGCGGGTGGCCCTCGTCCAGGTGTCCGCGCCGCTGCGCCAGGCGTTGGCCAGCGGGACGACGTGGTCGACGTCCAGCTGCCGGGCGTCGGTGAACACCTTGTGGTCGTACGGGCTCTCCCAGGTTCCGGAGACGGCGCGGCACTGGTCGTCCTGGACGACGTCCTGGCCGTCGCGGGCGAGGACGACCTCGCGGGTGTCGCAGGTGCCGTACTTGATCTTCCAGTGGGGGAACTCGGCCCGGCTGTACCCGGCCATGGAGTGCGGGGCCTGGACGGCCAGCTCGTTCAGCTCGGCCCGGACGACGTCGAGCGGCGGCGGCTCGGGAAGGGTACGGTGCGCGGCGCCAGCGGCCGCGGATGCCGGGACGGGGGAGTGGGCGTAGGCGGGGGCCGCGGCTGGCAGGAACACCAGGGCGAGTGCGGCGAGGAACGTGGCGATGTGACGCCACCTGAGACTGATCATGGTTCACGCCTACCGGCCGCAACCCGCCCCCGGCGGCACAGTCACCCTGGGGCGGCGCGTCTGCGGTGCACCGTTGACCACCGCGCCCCGGGGCTGCCACGGAGAGCGGTGCCCGGGCCGGGGGCATGGTCGGTGTCGGACCGCCCCGACAACGTCTTCGGGCCCGACCGGATCCTGGGGACGTTGCACAACTGTCACTTGGTCGAGGAGATCGGCGCAAGCGTTACCAACTGCATGATCGCCCCGGCTGCGTCCCGTCGGGCCTGTAGCACGGATGTCGGGCTTGTGGTGGTGCCATTGGAAGGTAGCGGCTGGCCGCCGCGCGTCTAGTCTCCGGTCCAAGAGCGTGAGAGCCGAGTCCGGGGAGAGCGCTGTGCCGTCCATTCGTAATCTCAACGCGTGCACGGAGCCGGCCGTGTACAAGACCGTCCGGTTGCGCGGCGGCGGCTTCGAGGCGTTCGGCTGCCGCGCGCACCGGCGCAGGGTCGCGTACGTCGCCGGCGCGGCCAGCCGCGGCGGCATGTTCCGGGCCACGGAGGCGCTCCAGTGCGGCACCGTGATCGACCAGCGGCCCTTCGAGCGGATCATGGACGCGCACCACCGGGGCTGGCTGCCCGACATGGAGCCGCTGACCGGCGAGATCGGCCGGCGCACCTGGGTCCACCGACTCCGGAGCGCTCACGACGACCGCTACGACGTACTGGCCGAGCACTATCCGAGGGCGCTCGACCAGGTCGACCTCGCGCTGGCCCTGGCCGAGTCGCTCGTCGACCCGGGCGAGCGGGAGGCGGACCTGGAAGCGCGCGTCCTGGCCGCGATGGCCGCGGCCGAGACGGCCTACCGGCGAGCGGTCATGCCGATGACCACACCCGACAAACCCTGGAAGTGCCCGTAGGAGCCGCCCCCGGCGCGCGCCGCGGGTCCGCGCGTCGTCCGGCCCGTTTCGGCGTTGAGTTCTTGGCCGGCGTCCGGCCCGCTGTGTTCCCGTCCCGCCGCTGGGTATGCGGGAGTCTCCTACCCGGTCGGTGACCCGGGCCACCTGCCCTGGAACCTGACCGGGTTCATTGCCGCGGCTGACGTCGTGGTCGCCTACCAGCTCCCGCGCGTCATCATCGCGCTCACCCACGCCGACCCGAACCGTGGCGCGACGGCGATGTAAGCCGGCTCTCGCGGCTCGGCCGGCCGCGTGTGGGGAGGGGTGCGGCGCGCGGCGGTCCGGGAGGCCGCCAGAGGAGACAGGTATGCGAGTGGTCGGTTCGAACTGCCAGGGCCCGGCTGGTGGGTGGCTGCATGCGCAGGTCGTGTTCGAGTGCCCGCCCGTCTGGCTCGGCCAGGCTGGCGTCAGCGCCTGGCTGCTAGTGCCCCGGCCACGGTCTGCGCTGCGGCGACGTAGTCGCCGAGCAGCATTGCTGCGTAGCGGTGCAGGGCCTTCCGGTAGCAGCGGCCGCACTGCTTCCTTGGGTCGCCGGCCTTTTTGCCGTGCGTGCAGGTGGCCTTGATGCCGTCCCGGATGGCCTGCAGCGCCTTCTCGTTCTTAGCTTCCTCGTGAGGCAGGTTGTCGGCCCGCGCCAGGTCGAGTTGGTCGGCCAGGGCCTCGCCCCCGGGCGACAGGGGTGTCTTTAGCGCCAGCTGCTGGGGGCACGCGTTGGCGGTGTGCCGCATGACGAGCGTGGCGAGTCCCCGTCCGCGGTACTCGGGCTTGATGTAGATGATTTCGACCGAGTACCGGGGAGCGTCCAGTGCCATGAACCCGGCGTCCTGGCCGTCGACGTGGATGAAGGTGGTGATCAGGTAGCCCGCTGCGGGGTTGCCGAAGGCGAGCTCGCGGATCCGCTCGTACTCCTCCAGGAGGTAGTCGGTGAACATCTCCTGCAGGCTGTCGACGTCCCTCTTCGTCAGCGGGTCGAATCCCTCGAACGTGACGCCGTCTGCTAGCTGGACGCTCATGTCTTCCTCTCCTTGGGGCCCGGCCAGGGCCCAACGTCGGCGCCCTTCCGTAGGTGCGCGGACGAGCGTAGTGCCCGGCCGCGCACCAGCCTGAACTTGGGATAGCCAAAGGGAGACCTCAGCCATGCACCTCCCCTCAGGCGCGGGGGCGCGGCGCGGTACGTGTGCGGGACGTACGGTAGGGCAGGGCGACCGGTGGGTGGTGATCCCTGGGGTATCCCAAGTTCATCTATGAGGTCGGCAGCCCTCAGTCGTACTGGTCGCCATACTCCTTGACCGACCAGCCCTCGGGTACCTTGCGCACCTCCCAACCAGGCACCAGCACCTGGTGGAGATAGGAACCGTCGTCCCAGTTGGCGAGGGTGGAGCGGACGGTCGTGATCAGCGGCTCCCGGATGTTGTCAAAGAGCACCACCGGCTCCAGCCCCGCGAACATGATCGAGCCGCCGTCCACGGGAATCGGGCGCCATCCCACCAGCGGCACCACCATGATGTTGCGCTCCTCCGGGATCCCGATCGCCACTCGCCAACCGTTCGGGGCCGCCACGAACGGGGCCACCCCACTGCTGTCATTCGTCATGACCACCACCCTGGCCCGCCGCCGCCTCCCTGTCCGGCCCTTCCCACAACTCTCGAAACTGGTTCGGCACCAGCCTCCCAGGATGTCCAGCCCCTCGAGCAGCCGCAGACGATGCCCTGCTATCTACGGCAGGGGGGTTTTGACCTGCCGGCACGACCTCCCGTCCGGCCGCCTGTCCCCGCCGCTGGCTGTCTGGCCTCCGGTTCGTCGCTGCGCCGGTCTGCCGCGGTACCGGGCCGATGCGACTCGCCCTGTCGCCTGCTGAACCGGCCGGCAGGCTCCCAGGTCAGCGCTGGTCGACCCGGCGTTGGTCGAACAGTGCCCACGCCTTGTTCGTGATCATGAAGACGGCGGACGCGGCGGTGCCGATCTCCATGGTGTTGGCGGTGGGGCGGGCCCAGAGCCGTCCGTCGGGGTCCTCGACGATGCGGTCCGACCGCAGCTGCAGGAACCGGGTGTAGGGGTGCCCGTGGACATGGCCGCTGGCGGTGCGCCACAGGAACATGGCGTACGCCTGCTCCACCTTGCCCGGCACCGCCTGCGCCGCCGCCAGCTCGATGACCCTCGTTGCGTTGACCTTGAGGTTCCGGGCCTTGGTCGGATCAACCCCCAGCGACATCGCGACTGCGGCAGCTTCATCGAGCCGCAGGTCCAACCGGGCTCGAGCGTCGGCGACCGCCGCCCGTGCCTCGGGGGTAGAGGCTGGGACCGCACCGTACGCCTTCCGCTGCTCGTCATAGTTCGTCGTTGCCGCCTCCAGAGCCCGCAGCTGCCGCTCCTTCCGGCTGGTGGGTGCAAGCACCCACACCGCCTGCGAGGCGCCCAGCAGACCGGCCCGCAACGCCGTGAAGTACGCCGACGGGTACAGCGTCTTGGTAGCCGCCATCGCCGACAACGCGAAGTCCAGGTGCTCCACCGCCGTGAGCAGCCCGTGCCACGCCACACTCGACACCGGATGCTCCAAGAACAACCGGTCGTCCCCGGCCAAGCTGCTCCCCGATTCGATCCGGGGAGGACCGCCGTCGCCGCTCGTGCGCTCCAGCCAGACCTCGACGGCCTGCTTCATCCGGCCGAGCCGGGCTTCCCACTCCGTGTGCTCCGACATGGACGGAGGCTAGCGGTCTCGCCGCCTGACCATAAGACCTCTGCACAGACCTCGGGCAGGTGCTCGGGATGGTCCGTTCGGAGATGGGCGGCACCGCCCGGGGTGTCGGTCGCTCCGGTGCCCAGCATGCGATGGCGGTCAACGAGACGATCGCCGCGTTCGTCCCCGGCGGCGGCAGCGCGTCCGGGGCCGCAGGCGGGGTGGGCACGGTGCGGTCCTCGTCGCGGGCGAGGGCCGCGTCGTCGTTGTTCTGACAGCTGTTGGCGTCGCCGCCGGATGCCGGGTCACCGATGAGTACCCGGGCGGCCGCGATGAGCTCGGCCTCGGCGGCCGTCCGGTCGTGGTCCGGCCCGCTGTGTCCCCGTCCCGCCGCTGGGTACCTGCCGTCTGTGCTGCTGTGCCTCGGCCTCGCCGTCCGCCGCCGTCCCTGTAGCCCTGGTTCGGGCGTCTTGGGTGGTGCGTGGCGGACTTCCGTACCGTCCGTCGGTCGAATGCTGAGGAGGCGTCCCCTGGGGGTGGGGATGCCTCCTCAGCGCTCATGCTGGGGTTGTTCACCACTGCGGGTGCTTGGTCCGCCATTCGGTGAGGGCGGTGAGGGCCGTGTTGGCGCGGTCGATGTCGCCGGTGAAGGCGCCGGCGCGCAGGAGGGGCCAGTCGGTGGTGATCTCCTGCTGGATTTCGGCGGCCAGGCCGGTGTTCTCGTAGCCCCACCAGCGGTCGAGGAGGAACTCGCCGGGCCAGGGGACGCGACGCCAGTCGAGGCTGGCGTCCATGCCGATGAGCGAGGCGAGGAACTGGAAGCGGGCGCTCGCGGCCTCGAAGGCGCGGTCGTCGGGCTCGACAGCGCGCAGCGGCTCGCGGACGGCCGCGTTGATCAGCCGGCTGTAGGGGGTGTAGTCGAATCTCCGGCTGGACCTCTGGGGGTTGATGAGGTAGATGCTGTCGCGATACAGGACGTTCCACGGGTTGAGGTACCAGCTCGGTTCCTCGCGTCCGCGGTTGCCGTCCGGGGGCGTCCAGAGCGGCTTCGTCAGTAGGTCGGCGATGAATTCCTCGCGGTGGGTGAGGACGGCGGCGATGCCCATGGTCCAGGTGGCGAGCAGGGCGGGGTAGTGCCGCAGCCTCTCGAAATGATCCTCGTAGCGGCCAGGCGAGGTGTTGCGCGTCGTGGCCAGTCGGCTGACCGTACGCAGCCACAGGGCATCGTGCCTACCGTCGTCGTGGAAGACACCGCTGGCCAGGAGATGCAGCAGCGTGTCCGTGTCGGCCCGGTAGCCCTCGACGGCCTGTGTGAAAGCGCTGTCGTCGCCGAGTACCGGGTACCCGGCAGCCGCGTCGAGGGCTTGCTGGGTGTGCTGCTGGACCAGGTCGAACAGGTCGATCCGTCGCAACGGGTCGGGCAAGGCCCTCTTCAGCTGCGCGACGGCCATGTCCCGGCTGACGGGCGGCGCGGCCATGCGGTCCAGCGCCTCGAGGCGCTTCTCCAGATCGGTGAACAACTCGTCCGCGTCGAGCCCGCGGACGACGCCGGCGCCGTGCTGCACGGTGAGCCGCTGCGCCGCTACGCCGAGAGCGCCGTAGGTCGACCAGAACATCGGATACCGCCTGGCCCTGGTGCCCTCCACGGCGCGCACCAGGGCCTTGTCCCAGTCCGCCGACCACCCGCACACGATCAGCCCGTACTCGTCCAGCACCCGCTCCAGCAGCTTCTGCTGCGCCTCGGGATAGTTCTCCAGTTCGGTGGGGGTGTTGCGCTGGTCGAGGTCGGCGTAGTCCCCGTGGAGCTTGACGATGGTGACCTGGCTGTGGACGAGAGGCTTGATGGAGTCGATCTGGTCCGGCCGGTTGACGACCTGGGGGAATATGCCGACCTCCGTCAGGGCGCGCTCCATGAGGCGGTCGAAGTTGGTGGTGAGGATGACCCGGAAGCTGCCGCGCTTGACCATGCGGGCGATGGCCCGGTGGGCGGCAGTCGGCGCCTTGTCGGTGGCCTCCGAGCCGTCCTCGGGCACGAAGTAGCCGTCGAGCAGCGCCTGCCGGGCGGCGGGGGTGGGCGCGGCGTGCTCCAGCAGGGTCGAGTACCCGAGCGGCTCGCCGAAGGTCTCCTCCCACCACTTCTCGGGATCGGCGGCGGCCCGCAGGCCAGCCTCCGGGTCGTCCGGCTCGCGCACTGCGGCGACCTTGGCCACCAGGTCCACGACGATGCCCCAGCCGGTCTTCACCCCGGACGCGATCGAGAGGCCCGATCCGAGCATCAGCGCGTACACCCCAGGGCAGTTGTGGACGTTCAGGGCCATCGCGAGCTTCGGGTCCATGGAGGGGCCGGACGTCACGGCCAGGCCGGCCGGTACGGGATCCGATGCGGCGTCAGTTCCCATGTGCAACTCCTTGCAGGCGAAGGGCGCCGCCCAAGCCGGACAGCATCTCGAGGAGCAGCCTAGCACCCCTTCTCGTCTAATCGACGATAACTATTTCTCGGGTGTGACCTGTTGGTGTTGGTGGGGGTGTTTTGGCCTCGGAGGGCTGGTTGTCTGGACCTTTGGTTGCAGGTGTTGGGGGTGTCCGGTCGGGTCGGCGGCCGGGTTGGTGTGGTGACTGTGTGTGGTGGTTGGTGGGGTCGGGGGTCGGGTCGGCCCGCTTGAGGGGCCGGCCCGGTGTTGTGGGCTATTTTCGGGGGTGAATTCCGCCGGTAATTCGATTGGGTTGTTTTGGCGGATTGGTTGTTGGTGGTGGTTTGAATTCGGGTCGGATTCGCGGGTCAGGGGTGGTGGCGGGCGTTGGTGTTCGGTTTGGCGGGCCGGGTTGGGTACCGCGCGGTGTTGGTCGTCGGGGTTGTGGAGGCCGGTGTGGTCCGGGCTGGGTGCTGCCGTCCGGGGCCCGGTGTCCGGGGTCGTTCCGGCTTGCTGCGCCGTGGCCGGTGCTGTGCCGCCGTCCGGGGCCCGCTGCGTCGCCGTCGCCGTCCCACTGTGCTGGCCGTCGTTCGGGAGTCTCTGTTTTCCTGCGTCCTGTCCTGGTGTTTTGGGAGGGTGTGGGGGTGAGGAGTGTGCGTGGTGCCGGTCCGGATCGTGTCTGTGTGTTCCCGGGTCGGCCGGGCTGGATCCGGGATGTCGTCTACCTCGACGACCAGGTGCTGGACTACCTGGCCGTTGCCGCCGCGGCGAATGCCTGGCGGGACGACGGTGCTCGTTATCTGTTGCCGGCGGATACCTACCGGATCGCGGCCCAGGCCATCACGGCCCTGGCCAGAGCGGTTCCCGAGGACGCTGGCCCGGGCCGGGTGGTGCTGTACGCGCTGCCGGCTTGGAAGTTGGAGGCCTTGTGGGACGTGCTGCTGGTGCTGCGCCGTACGGTGGCCGGTGACCCGGACACGGACGTGGTGCGCGAGCTCCTGGAGGACCTGGGCGATCACCTGTTCACCCCGGCGCACACGGTGGAGCGGTTCACCGCGGACCTGGAGCGGGTGGTGGCGGTGCTGATGCTCGATCTGCCGGCGGTGAAGGTGGTGGCCACCGCCGTGGTCCTGGGCGAGGAGCGGGACGAGGCCGTCGTGGACGCCTACCGTCAGATTACGGCCGCGTGGACGGAAGCCGGCGTCCGACACTGACCTTTCCCCGCGGTATGGGGCTGTGGGCCGTCGGTCGTCGGGGTCCACCCGGCACTCGCGCGTCGCCCGGCCTGCCGGGGACTGCTGTGGGGGCTGAGGTCATGCCTTCAGCCAGACCCACAGGGCGTACGCGTGGTGGGCGAGGTCGGCGAGGTTGGCTGCGATGCCGATCGCGGTTGTGACAACGAGCAGTACAGTCCATTGCCGTCGGCTTGGGGGATCTGCGGCTGCCTGTACGTCTAGTACGGCGGGAACGTCGCCGGGCTGGGATGGTGCGGTGGTTCCTGGTGTGCCGTGGTGGTCTGGGCTGGTGGGCGGGGCTACCACGGCTGGTCCTTCGTGTGCGCGAGAAACTGTGTCGGGAGTGGTCGACCTGCCATGGTGCGCACGGTGCGCTGGTTCAACGGGAACAGGCCGGCCTTGATGATGGTCTCGGCAGCATCGGCCGCTGAGCGCGGACAGGGCGTGCGGACGGTCACCGGCCGCGCGGCGCTCGGTCGGGAGACACGGGCGGTGAGAGCACTGCGGGGACGGCGCCGGTTGAACGCCCTGCGGGCCGGGGTGGTCCACAGGTGCTGGACGTCCTCGGGGACGCCCAGCGCGCTCAGCAGTTGCACCATCTCCTGCAAGAACTGCTGCTCGCGCTGCCACCCGCGCGGCCACACGCCGCCCAGGCGACTGCGGAGTGTGGACACGGGCATCCCGGCGTGGGTAGCCAGCTTCCGGTAGGACACGGGGGTCCGGCTGCGCTCCCGTAACGCGTTCAAGGAGAGGGTGAGGTTCTCGATGAACCAGCCCTTGCGCACCCGCGTTCTGTCGACCGGAGCGAACGATGCCCAGACCGCCTCCGTACGAAGCCTCTGCAGGCTCCCGGGAACAGCCCTCGTCAGGCGCTCCAGCGCGGCCACGGTGGCTGCGCTCGGCAGGCTGTCGCTGCCGGTCCGCGCACGACGGATGGTTGACAAGGACAGGGCGATGCGTTGCTCCTCCGCCTCCTTGAGCCATGCCGCATCGCTGCGCCCGGTCATGGCCTGGTCGATGGCACTGGCGAGCCTGCCTTTGGCGCTGTCAGGGCTGTGCACGGGGCGGCGCGGCCGACCACCGAGGGCGTTGTACGGATAGACGGGTGGATGGGCGGGTGGCACCAAATCCTCCTGAGAACTAGGAAGTTCACCGGGCCGATCTGCCCGGACGTCCTTACCTCAGCACCAGCAGGCCCGGCCGGACAAATGGCGCGGCCCGCCCGCGAACATGTTTGCCGTTGCAGTACCCGCAGCAGCTTTCCCGCAGCTCAGCAGGGAAGTTGATGCCATGTCGTCGAGACTCCTGGCCCCAGCCCCGAGGGCCGCCTGGTCGCCCCGCCCGCGCCGCCGGGTGCTGCGCCCTGCTGGTCCGTTGCTGGGGGTGCTGGCCGCCGTCCTGGTCGGCCGCCAGGCCGTCCCGCTGCGCCCGTCTCGGCCGTCCGGCCGCTGTGCTTGTGCTCGCCCTGGCCGGCCGGTGCCGCGCCCCGCTGCGCCCCGCTCTGGTGGCTGTCCTGGCCGCCGTCCTGGTCCGGTGTTCGGTTTGGTGTTGCTGCTTCGGGAATTGCCCGGGTGATGCTGGACGGGATTTCCTGGACGGTCTGGAACGGCGGTCGCCGTGTCGGAGGCGGGGCCTTAGGCCCCTTTCCAGCTCGCCTGAATTCGATTTCCCGCCGCTGCGCCTCGAAGTTGGTTTGGATTGCTACTCGAAAGGGAGCAAGAGGGAATTCGTATTTCCGTCGGGAGTGCGGCCAGATAGAGCCGTTGTGGACGGTCGCCGCGAGGTTGCCTGTTTGCGTCTAGCGTCCGTCCGGGGACCGGTAGGATAGAGCTGTTCGGAAGCCGGGGAAACGCCGCCTGGTATCCCTTATAAATCCGGCCGGGAGTCTGCGGTTGAGGGCCCGTCAGTCATCGTCGTGCGGGGCGTCCGTGAGGGTCCGCCACCGGGGCCGGGGAGGCCCGATCCGGACCGGAGACCCACCGGTGTCTCCCGAGGCCGCAGGCCCCGCCCCGGGGGCGGAGGATGGGCCGTCAGCCCAGCAACCACAAGGCGAAACCGCCCCCCGAGCACTCCACCGGCCGGACGGGGGGAGGGCCCCGGGGGTGGGGTTGTGGCTGATACCCGAAGTCCGCGACACATCGTCAACGCCGAGGGCCGCAGGCCCCGGCCGGCACCCCCCGCCCGTCCGGAGGGATGGGCCACTACCCGAATTCCGCGTCACATCGTCAACGCTCACCCCCGGGCGCAGCCCGGGAAATCCTGCCCGCAAACCCGGCCCGTAGGGCCGTGCAAACACCGGCCCAACAAGACCGGAAAGGCGACCGATTGACGGGCCGCAGGCCCGGAACAATGCCACGACAGGGCGGAGCGCAGCGACGCCCGACGCCCACCCCAAAGAGCCAGCACGAGCCCACGAATTCGCCACCGGCGAATTCCCCCAACCACCCACCCACCCGCCGAGGCGCAGCCGAGGCAACACCACGCACGGTGACGGCGCAGCCGGCACCCCCGGCTGACGCCGCGTCAGCGGCGCCCCGGCCGCCAGGCCGGGGGTAAGGCCCTTTAGGGC